>NZ_JBYTCJ010000023.1:0-87902 GCF_058790155.1 Neobacillus sp. FW104-15D2 | reverse complement strand
TTTTCGTAGTTGAAAACAGTGTTGCCAAGAGTGAATAAAATGACTCTTTCTTTTTACACAATTATATGGACTCAATCCGTTTTCAGGAAGGAAATGCACGAAATCGAGGAAGAAATGCACGTTTTCAGGAAGGAAATGCACGAATCGAAAAAAGAATGCACGATTCAGAGAGGAAATGCACGTATTTGCATCGGAATACACACCAAAACGGGGACGAAGGTTCAAAGGGAAACCATTACAAAAACCGGGCTATAAGCCCGGTTCTCAAAATTTTAGTCTTCTTTATTTAATGCTTGTTTCAGCAAATCTCCAAGACTTGTTCCAAAGTCTTCTTTTTGTGTGTACTTTTGGACAAGCTTCCGTTCTTCGTGCTTGTTGACAGCCTTTTTCCTCTCCTCCGCTTTTTCTACGATATTACAGCGGCGGCATTGAAAATACAAACCAGCTTTTCCTTCATGAAGCTCCATTTTCTTATGACATTGTGGACATTTGCGATTAGACAGCTTTGGATCCTTCCGTCTGCGGTAGGAGCATTCAAGGTTCGAACAGACTAGAATTTTTCCATCCTTTGTATTTCTTTCTTTTAGGAAGGAGTCGCATTCCGGGCATTTAGAGCCAGTCAGATTATGTGCACGATAGGACTTATCACTAATTTTAACTTCAGATACAAGCTGTTCCGTCTGCTTCCGGATTTTTTTAGAAAATGCTTTAGGATCAGCTTTACCCTTTGAAATTAACTCAAGCTCCTTTTCCCATTTAGCTGTAAGTTCAGGGGAGGTTAGCTCATCATTTACCAGCTCAATAAGCTGCTGGCCCTTTTTAGTAGGATGGAAACGCCCGTTTTTACGCTCAACTACTTCGGTTTCAACGAGACGTTCAATAATTTCCGCCCTAGTTGCCGGTGTACCGAGCCCGAACTTTTCCATTTGCCCCAATATATCAGCTTCAGAATAACGAGTCGGAGGTTCAGTCCATTTTTGCTGAAGAGAAGGCTCTTTTATATTGAAAGACTGTCCCTGTGAAAGCTTTTGCACGGATTGATTTTCAATAGGAGCATCCTCTTTGCCCAATACCTGTTTAAAGCCTGGATTAATAATAACTGTTTCAGTAGCTTTAAATGTTTCGCCCTCTGCCTGGAATACGGTCTGTATAGTTTCATACTCATAGGCTGGCAAAAATAAAGCCAGAAATCTGCGGGCAATCATGTCATACAGCTTTCGTTCATCGTTATCCAAATTGCTAAGCACCAAACGTTCTTCTGTAGGAATAATCGCGTGGTGGTCTGTTACTTTTTCATTATTAAATACGCGCTTCGCTAGCACCTTCCCTTTATTAGCAATAAGTGGACGGACTTCATCTTTATAGCTTGAACTCATTCCCTGGAGCCGGTCGAGCATAGTTGATTCCATGTCAGAGGTTAAATATCGGGAATCGGTCCGAGGATAGGTGACAATTTTATATTGTTCATAAAGCCTTTGCAGTGTTGATAAAGTCTTTTTAGCGGAAAACCCGAATCGTTTATTTGCATCTCTTTGCAATTCTGTTAAATCGTAAGGTAGTGGCTGAGGGTCACTCTTTTTCCTTCGATCGATCTTCTCGATTACAGCCTTAGTACCTTGCAATTTCTCAACAATTTTTTCAGCAGCTTCTTTATCGAAAATTCGTTTCTCATTATTTTTTTCCCAATCAGCTGTAAAGGGACCAATATCTGCTTTAATGGTCCAATATTCTTTAGGCGTAAACTTCTGTATTTGCGTTTCACGTTCCATAACCATAGCAAGAGTTGGCGTCTGAACACGGCCTGCAGAAAGAGGGTCTTTGTATTTAGTGGTTAAAGCCCTTGTAATATTCAATCCAATCAGCCAGTCAGCTTCTGCCCGGCACACGGCAGAATGGTAGAGATTATCAAACTCTTTCCCGGGTTTTAGATTTCGGAAGCCGTCTTTAATAGCCCGATCGGTTTGTGAGGAAATCCACAGGCGCTTAATAGGCTTGTTCCAGTGTGCCTTTTCAAGAATCCAGCGTGCTACAAGCTCACCTTCACGGCCTGCATCGGTGGCAATAATGCACTCTTTAATGTCTTTCCGTTTCATCAGACTTTCTATCGCTCTGTATTGGTGATTTGTCTGCTTGATTACCTGCAGCCCCATTTTAGGAGGGATGATCGGAAGGTCCTCCAGATTCCAGGTTTTATATTTATTATCATAATGCTCTGGCATTTTAAGCTCGATCAAATGTCCAAGCGCCCAAGTCACAATATACTGGTCGCCTTCTAAATAACTTTTATGTGTTTGTCTGCAACCGAGAACACGTGCCAGTTCCCGGGCAACACTCGGTTTTTCTGCGAGTACAAGAGATTTCATAATAACTCCTTTCAAATAGGCAAATTACCTCCCTACAGTATAACGGATATTTTGTGATTTTTGTAATCGGGCAGTTTAAAAGGTTACAAAGGAAAATCTTTATTGACAAAAAGAATTTGCAACACATACAATAAAGATAATTACTTGTAAATTCAGAAATTTGCAGGTGGATAGGGATGATGGAGATGAAAGGTTCAATAGGGGTACTTTTCATAAAAGAGGCTGGGATTCAAATCTAAATGATTTGAAACCCAGCCTCTTTCTTTATTTTACTAATGCGGTAGAGGTGAGAAAGATGGTTATTCTGACTGGAAACACATTATCACTTGAACTGGTAAAGGAAATTCTTTTTCAAAATAAACTAGTGGCCGCTTCACAGGATAGTATGGATGCTGTTCAAAAGAGCAGGGATGCAGTGGAACGGATTGTTCAAGAGAAAAAAGTTGTATATGGGATCAATACGGGTTTTGGAAAATTTAGTGATGTTCTTATTGAACAGGAAAATGTTCGTGATTTACAGCTGAACCTAATCCGGTCACATGCCTGTGGAGTAGGGGAGCCTTTCCCTGAAGGGGTTTCCAAGGCCATGTTATTACTAAGGGCCAATGCACTGCTCAAGGGGTATTCCGGAGTGCGGCCTGTTATTATTGAAAGACTCCTTGATATGGTTAATAAAAACATTATCCCAATAATTCCACAGCAGGGATCACTTGGTGCTAGCGGTGATCTTGCGCCTCTTTCGCACCTGGCGCTGACCTTGATTGGTGAGGGCAAAGTTTTTTACAAAGGGGAAAAAATAAATTCCGAAGAAGCTTTTAGGCAGGAGGGTATATTCCCAGTTACACTCGAAGCGAAAGAAGGGCTTGCTTTAATCAATGGGACTCAGGCTATGACAGCAATGGGAGTGATTGGTTATCTTGAGGCAGAACAGGCAGCCAGACAAAGCGAAATCATTGCTGCTATTACGCTTGAAGGCCTTAAAGGCATCATTGATGCCTTTGATGAGGACATCCATATTGCAAGGGGATATCGGCAGCAGATTGAAACAGCTGAACGGATTCGCCATTATTTAAGAGGCAGTCAATTAACAACAAAGCAAGGGGAAATAAGAGTTCAGGATGCTTATTCCTTAAGATGTATTCCACAGGTGCATGGGGCTTCCTGGCAGGTTCTTGACTACGTAAAAGAAAAACTTGAAATTGAAATGAATGCCGCAACGGATAATCCGCTTATTTTTGATAATGGGGAAAAGGTCATATCAGGTGGGAACTTTCATGGTCAGCCGATAGCCTTTGCCATGGACTTTATGAAAATTGCTGCAGCAGAGCTTGCGAATATTTCGGAACGTCGCATTGAACGGCTTGTAAACCCTCAGCTTAATGACCTCCCTGCATTTCTTAGCCCGGAACCAGGACTGCAATCTGGTGCAATGATAATGCAATATGCGGCTGCTTCGCTGGTTTCGGAAAATAAGACACTAGCACATCCTGCAAGTGTGGATTCAATCCCATCATCGGCAAACCAGGAAGATCATGTAAGCATGGGGACTATTGCTGCAAGGCATGCTTACCAGATTATACAAAACATGAGAAGAGTTTTGGCAATTGAACTGATTTGTGCTTTGGAGGCTGTGGAATTTAGAGGAACTGAAAAAATGGCTGAGCTGACCAAAAGCTTTTATGAAAAGGGCAGAATGATTGTGCCAAAAATCTTGAAAGATAGAATCTTTTCAAAGGATATTGAAGCCGTTTCTGAATGGCTCAAAAATATGGACTGGAACAGTTTAAGCGAACCTGTCAGTTAAAAAATGAGGCGTGAATATCACGCCTCATTTTCATCTTCTACTCTGTTTTTAAAGGCTTCTTGAGTAACAATTAATTCCTCGTCATGAACTGCCTCTTTAGTATGTTTTTCTGTTAGGACATCTGACGGAAAATCTCCAGGATGATGCTTCTTTTTATGATTAAAACTTACTCCTCGTGACATAGGGCCCCTCCTTTCTTGTCGTTTAGGAAATTACGGATTTTTACCAAGTGGATAACTCCGAACTAGGTTATTGTAATCCAGCTCCATCGCCCAGCCAGTTTTCCTCGAGAATTTGCTTCTTTGAATATCTTGTGAGGATCATGACCGATAGGTGATGATTCGAACAGCTCGGGTCATAAGCCAAATCACTTCAGAAATCAGGACAAGGAAAGCTTCGGAAGCATCCGCATCGCACGAAGGAAAAGCTTTAGCTTTTCCGAGGATGACTACGTGATTCGTCTTATGCCTGTTGGAGGCCCACAGGAAGTGGGTCAGGAAGGCGTTGCCACAGGACGTGGCGATTTTAGCCTTTCATCATCTAACCAGGGCGCTTGCGCCTTTTGTTCCTCACCTTTAGCTTTCCCAATGCTTAGCGAAATATGACGTTCCTTTTATAGGGCAAATGCATATCAATATAAAGGAAACCAGGGGAAAGGAGTGCAGTTATGCCGGATGAATTATATGCCAGTGACCTGGCGGCAGGACCATCCTTTTTTTATGCCACCAGGGATGATAAAGCACCGCTATTTACAGCGGATGGTGTACTGGATGGCGAAATAAAAAAGTACAGCCTTACTGATTATAGAGGAAAATGGGTTTTGCTTTTCTTTTATCCCTCCGATTTTACTTTCGTTTGACCGACGGAACTAGCGGCGGTCGCTGCTGTTCATAACAGGTTAAAAGCATTGAACACCGAAGTGTTGGCTATAAGTACAGATAGTGTATTCTCTCATAAAGTATTTTTGGAGACCTCACCTTCCCTTAAAGATGTTCATTATCCCATTCTAAGTGACAGGAATCAGGAAATTAGCAAAGCATACCGGGTGCTGGATGAAGCGTCTGGGGCTACTTTTCGTGGATCCTTTTTTATTAATCCCGATTTAATTATTACAGCAAAATTTATTTATCCGCGGGAAGTTGGCCGTAATCTTGAAGAACATATAAGGCTATTGCAAGGACTTCAATATGCTGTCAAAACCGGGGAAGGGGTGCCTGCAAATTGGCAGCCTGGCCAGTCAGGTATGAAACGGGACCCAAAGATGATAGGGAAGATTTGAGCTTTTAACTGGAAGTACCCTCTTTCGGGATAAACAGCTTTAGAAACTGGAAGGTAGCTGGTATAATTAACAGATACTAATGGTGTTAAAGCTGAAATCCCGGGGAGGCAGGACAATGGATTTTACACATATAATCGAGGATAAAATTCGCAGGGCTTACGACGACGGAGAGTTTGAGAATCTTCCTGGCCTAGGAAAACCCCTAATCCTTGAAGATTTCTCTGGAATTCCCGAAGAGCTAAGAATGGCATACAGATTATTGAAAAATGCAGGATATAGTGAAGAAGAAAACCAGATAAAAAAAGAAATGATGACGATTGAAGATTTAATTAGAAAGTGCCAGGACTCCGAAGAAAAGAAGAATCTCCAAAAAAGGCTGAATCAGAAACTTCATCGTTACAATGGTATGATGTCCAAAAAAGGTGCACAAACAAATTCTTCCCTATTTAAAAATTACGAGCAAAAAATCCATAAAAAATTAGGTATTTAAATGAAGGGCCAAGGCAATCAAGGATTGCTTTGACCCTTTTTGCTTACATAAGAATAATTTGAAATGGAAGATAGGGGCACTGCTCCCTTGTTCATAATTAATGATAACTAAAAAATTCCGCAGTAAAAGAAAATTTAATTTAAAGAAACACTTAAAAAATCAGGAAATATGTCGAAATAAAAAGAAAAGGAATCTTTTAAAAGACAGTTATTTAATGGCACATGAGATAGGTGAGGACGCATGGATAAAACATCAATAATAGGTATCATACTTGCTTTTTTAGCTGTAGGGGTGGGAATGGTTTTTAAAGGAGTCCCCCTTATTGCTTTGGCTAATCCAGCCGCTTTTTTAATCATTATAGCGGGAACAATTGCAGCTGTTACCATTGCATTTCCAACGAATGAACTTAAAAGAGTTCCAAAGCTTTTTGGAATCCTTTTTAAGGAGCAAAAACTGCTTAAGCCATCCGACATGATCAGAATGTTTTCAGAATGGGCCCAGCTTGCCAGGAAGGAAGGCTTGCTTGCATTAGAGGCAAAAACAGGGGAGGTCGATGATCCATTTTTAAGAAATGGTTTATCGCTTGCCGTTGATGGACAAAGTGCAGAATACATACGTGATGTGCTGTCTGAGGAAATAGAGGCAATGGAAGAGAGACATCTATCTGGAGCCGGTATTTTTACGCAGGCTGGAACCTACGCACCTACACTTGGAGTTTTGGGAGCAGTACTTGGTTTGATTGCTGCTTTAACCCACATGAATGACCAGGAAGAACTGGGCAGAGCCATTTCAGCTGCATTCGTTGCTACATTGCTCGGAATCTTTACCGGATATGTTTTATGGCATCCTTTTGCAAATAAATTAAAACGCAAGTCACAGCAGGAGGCAAAACAAAAACAAATGATGGTTGAAGGAATTCTCTCGATACTTGAAGGAGAAGCACCAAGGGTAATAGAGCAAAAACTAGCTTCTTATCTTCCGGCAGGTGAGCGCAGAAAGTTTCTTGAAGAAAGCGTTGTGGCTCAGAATGAGTAGACGCAGGAAAAAGAAACATCATGAAGATCACATGGATGAATCATGGTTAATTCCTTATGCCGACCTGCTCACTCTACTGCTTGCTCTATTCATTGTTCTTTTCGCTATGAGCTCCATAGATGCACAGAAGTTTCAGCTTATGTCCAAAGCATTTAACGAGATGTTTACAGGTGGTACAGGCTTGATGGATTTTCAAAGCCCTATGAGTGACGGGGCCGCTGATTCACCTGATTTAAAAAAGCAGGAGGTCCCTAAATCTGCAAGCAAGAAAGACCAGGAGAATGCTGCAAAATTGAGGGATCAGGAAGAGCTTAAAGCACTGCAGGGAAAAGTCCAGGCCTATATCAGTCAAAAAGGGCTTACAGATAAGCTTCAGACTTCTTTGACAGATGAAGGTCTCCTTATTTCAATAAGAGACAATGTTTTATTCAATTCAGGAAGTGCAGACATCCGAGGTGAGGATATTAAAACAGCAGGGGAAATTGCCGATCTGCTCATTATGGATCCGCCAAGGAATATTATTATCAGCGGGCATACAGATAATGTGCCTATTAGAAATTCGCGGTATCAATCAAACTGGGAGTTAAGCGTAATGCGGGCCGTCAGCTTTATGAAAATTATTCTGCAGAACGATAAGCTGGACCCTCGCTGGTTTAGTGCTAAAGGTTTTGGAGAGTATCAGCCGGTTGCCCCAAATAATACTCCTGATGGCAAGGCAAGAAATAGAAGGGTGGAAATTTTAATTCTGCCTCGCAGCAAAAGCTAAATCATTTATTGGTTTAGCTTTTTATTTTATCTTTTCTATTCTATTTAAGCCTTCGAAACTTCACTTTTCTTTTAACTCTATATTCAAAAATTCATATTACGGGATAAATTCTTAAAGGATTTCCTGAGGTTTTAACGAATATATTTATTAGAGAAGGAAAACGTTTGCGCAGTCGAGGGAATGCTGGGAAACATCCTGCCTGCGATAACGGGAGATGAGATAAGCGATGGATCAAGTTGAGAAAAATACTTTATTAGATATCCTTGGAAAAGAACCGCATTTTACAGAATCACACGAAATGAATGAATTAAAAAGAAAGCCTGATATTTTGTGCATCGGAGGAGCCAATGTCGATCGCAAAATTCAATCGATAAATGACCTCATATTGGGAACCTCCAATCCAGCTAAAAGCGTTGTTTCATGCGGAGGGGTAGCTAGGAATATTGCTGAGAACTTGGGAAGGCTAGGCTGTAACCCTTCTTTGCTGTCATTTATGGGAAATGACCCTGAAGGCAAGTGGATTGTTAATCAGTCAAAAGAATTTGTGAATTTTGCTCCGTCTGAAATACTTGAAAATCAGCTAACAGGATCATACACAGCTGTTCTTGATTCGGAGGGTGAAATGGCTGTAGCTTTAGCAGATATGGAGATTTATGAAAGTGTAAATACAGCATTAATAGACAGCAAATGGCCGTTTATTTCGCAGGCAGAGTTTATCTTACTGGATACTAATTTTCCTGCTGCTGTTTTGGAGAAAATTATTCATTACTGCAAAACTGAACAAATCCCTTTATGTATTGCTCCTGTTTCTGCTCCGAAAATTAAAAGATTGCCTGCTTGCCTTAAAGGTGTGGAGTGGGTAATTACTAACAAGTCGGAGGCAGAAGCACTATCAGGAGTGGATATTCTTTCAGAAGGAGATTTTTTCAAGGCGGCAGAAGCTATCCTGGCGAAAGGCGCAGAGAGAACTGTTATTACACGCGGTGATAAGGGATTGATTTACTTTACCAAAAATGGAGAGGCAGGCGTTCTTCACTCTCCATCTGTTCCGGTAATGGATGTAACGGGAGCAGGAGATGCACTAATAGCCGGAATCCTTTATGCATTTACAAAAGGAATTGATATGGAGAATTGCTGTAAAATTGGAGCCGCTTGTTCGATTATTACTTTGCAGTCTATAGAAACAGTTAGTTCAAAATTAACATCTCACGAACTTCAGGAAACGTTTCGCAAATTTTTTAGCAAGGGGGTAATCAAACATTGATAAATAAATATTTAACCTATTCAGATGAAGTAAAGCAGGCGAAAGCTGCAGGAATGCCAATTGTAGCACTTGAATCCACTATTATTTCACACGGTATGCCTTATCCTCGCAATGTGGAGACTGCAAGGGAAGTTGAAGAGATTATCCGAAACAATGGTGCTGTACCGGCCACAATTGCCATAATAGATGGAAAAATTAAAATTGGTCTCTCTGAAGACGAGCTTGAATTTCTAGCTGTGAGCAAGGATATTGAAAAAGCAAGCAGAAGGGATCTTCCTTATCTTCTTGCAACTGAAAAACATGGTGCTACTACAGTTGCTGCTACAATGATTTGCGCGCAGCTTGCAGGTATTGAAGTATTTGTTACAGGCGGCCTTGGAGGTGTGCATAGGGAAGCTGAAAAGACGATGGACATTTCAGCAGATTTACAGGAACTAGCTAAAACCAATGTAGCAATAGTATGTGCGGGTGCGAAGTCGATCCTTGATCTTGGGTTAACAATGGAATATTTAGAGACTCAGGGTGTGCCTGTAGTTGGATATCAAACAGAAGTACTTCCGGCATTTTACACAAGAACCAGTCCTTATAAGGTCAATTTTAAGATTAACTCATCTGAAGAGGCGGCTAAGCTTATACGGGTGAAGTGGAACCTTGGACTGGATGGTGGTGTTGTAATTGCAAATCCAATACCTGAAGGTGCGGCGCTGGAGGAACAATATATTAATCAAATTATAGAGACCGCTTTAATAGAGGCAAATGAAAAAAGGATTAAAGGAAAAGAAGTTACTCCATTTTTATTAAAAAGGGTAAAAGAACTGACTGAAGGTAAAAGTCTCGAAGCAAACATAGCTTTAGTCAAAAACAATGCGGAAATTGGAGCCAAAATTGCTGTTGAATTGAAAACTCAAGATATAAAGCTCCTGTAAGGGGCTTTTTTTGTATGGATTTTTTTGGAATGGCTCTACCCTGAACTAACTTTGGAACACTGTTAGTTATTTCATACTGCCAATTTTTTTGCATGGAGGTATGTCTGATTATTAGGGAATTGGGAGGGGCGGCACTTCTCGAAATCGCATTTAGGATTATTGGAGGATGCTAGTTCTATGTCCTGTGGAAAAATGGGCTGGTAACCCTGGAATGAGGGACGATGAGAAAGCCTGACATTTTGTCCGCGAAAAGCAAGCGCTGGGAGTGGAAATCAACATGAAAGATTAACAAGGTCTAAAAAATTTTGAGAAAATTAGGAATAAAGTAATGATTTTTTTACAATTGGCTGGTTATTTTAAAGTTGAGTCGACGAAAAATTTAACTTTTTTAACAAATTAGATTGTAAATAAGCATATTTTACTAAAAAGTAAAAAAACTATGACAGTAATTTGGTGAATATTGAAACAATTTGTATATAACTTACTGGATATTTGTGACAAAAAGCAACACAGTACGAAAAAAGAACTATATATAATAAACATACCGATAATACTTAAGTATGTAAGCAAATTTAATAATTAAATCAAACAATAAAGCAGAAAAAGGCAAACCCGTTGAAAAACTGGGACGCAAAGCTGCAGATCTAAGGCAGAGAGTAACTGTTAGGATGGCTGAGCTGCCTGGAATACGATTGTATTTTAGGGGTGGAAAAGTGGTAAAAACAATGAAAATGGTTGAAGGCTTAGATCAGGAATGGATGGATCTAATATTGGAAGCACGCAACTTGGGGATTGAAATGGAAATGGTAAGAAATTTTTTCAAGCAAAACGGAACAAAAGAGTTAGTTGCAGTGAGTGAAAACAATCAATAAGCCATTTTTCTGCCAGAAAGCACTTATTTTATTATTAGTGATAGTAACACAATAAAAAGAGGCTTGCCAATGGCATGCCTCATTTGTTTGGTTGATTAATACGCCATCTATTAAATTCCAGGAATTCGCGAAATTGATCTTTAGAAACACCAGAGCTCATAGCTTCTTTTACAAGCTTCATCCATTCAGAGTCAAGGTCATCTGGGTTCATTTCATCATGAATGAAATGATCAACAGGAACATGCAGCACAGCTGCAATTTTTTCAAGAAATTGAATGGAAGGATTCCTCTGTAGGTTTCTTTCCAAAGAACTTATATAGGATTTGGCAACACCTGCCTGTTCAGCTAGTTCAGATATTGACATTTTCTTTTCTAACCTGAGTTTTTTTACTCTGTCACCAATCATTTATCTCACTCACCTTATTTTCTCTATATTAATCATGATAACAAATAGAAACAAAAAGTTCCATATTAAGAACGAAAATGGTAATGAAAATTAACTTCTTACATAAGCAGTAACTGTTTTTTTAAAATAAAATTCTGTTTTAAATACGAGAGCAGAGGGAAAACAATAACTGAACTTATTTAAAAGGAGCTGACACCATATGCCAAAGAAAATCGCTTGTTTAATTACATCCATGTTTGAGGACTCAGAATATAGCGAGCCGGCAAAAGCATTTCAGGAGGCTGGGCATGAAGTAGTGACCATTGAAAAGGAAACTGGCAAAACAGTTCAAGGTAAGCAGGGAAAAGTTTCTGTTAAAATCGATAAGAGTGTTGATGAAGTTTCCCCTGAAGATTTCGATGCGCTATTTTTACCAGGAGGATTTTCTCCTGATATTTTAAGAGCAGATGAACGGTTTGTTAATTTTACAAAAGCATTCATGGACGCAAAAAAGCCTGTTTTAGCTATCTGTCATGGTCCGCAGCTTCTCATAACAGCTAAGACACTTGATGGCAGACATGTAACGGGCTATAAATCCATTAGGGTGGATCTTGAAAATGCAGGAGCAACTTTTTCAGATGAGGAAGTGGTTGTTTGCGGAAACCAGCTTGTAACAAGCAGAGATCCTAACGATATTCCTGCCTTTACTCGGGAATCTTTAAAGCTACTACAATAATTCGTCGCCAATCCCCCCAGTATGGGGGGATTTTTTATTTTTTTTTTGAAATATTGCTTCACAAAGGCTAATATTAAAGAGGAATTCCATACAATAGGATAGTAGATAGCGGCAAGTCAGAAAGGCGTGAAATGAATGATAGTCTTAAAATCTCAGCGTGAGATTGAATTAATGAAAAAGTCTGGAGAGGTTTTGGCAGCCACTCATCGGGAAATCGCTAAGATGATTAAACCCGGAATCACTACCTGGGAAATTGAGGAGTTTGTTGATGAATTTCTAAAGGAAAATGGGGCAACACCGGAGCAGAAGGGATATAAGGGGTATAAATATGCTACCTGTGCCAGCCTAAATGATGAAATTTGCCATGGCTTTCCTCGGAAATCACCGCTCAATGAAGGCGATATTGTAACAATTGATATGGTAGTAAACCTAAATGGTGCTCTTTCGGATTCTGCATGGACATATGCGGTAGGAAAAGTTTCAGAAGAAACACAACGTTTGTTAAATGTAACAAAAGAAGCTTTATATAGGGGAATAGGGGTCTCTGTCGAAGGCAATCGTGTTGGAGATATCGGCCATGCCATTCAAACCTATGTGGAGGCAGAGGGTTTTTCAGTCGTACGCGACTTTATTGGCCACGGAATTGGGGCAGTTATTCACGAAAAACCAGAGGTGCCTCACTATGGACTTCCCGGAAAAGGTCCAAGATTAAAAGAGGGTATGGTTTTTACGATTGAACCGATGGTCAATGTTGGTCGTCATGAATCCAAAATGGACAATAATGGATGGACAGCAAGAACTATTGATGCCAAGTATTCAGCCCAATATGAACATACCATTGCCATTACTAAAAATGGACCAATCATCTTAACAGACCAAGGCTAAATATCTTCATTGAAAATAAAAACCCGCTGCCGAAGAAGCAACGGGTTTTTAGAAATCTTTAAATTTTCTTGTCTAGCTCTAGCGCCTAGCGAATTTTCAGCTCTGAGCAGCTTCTTTGAGATCTTGGCATCAAGTATAAACTTCTCACAGCCAGTGTACATCCCACTTCTCCGTACGATAAGTCAACATCGAATTGGAAGCTCTTCGGTGTTGTCTAGCTTCAGTTCCACGGGAGGTGGCTAATCTACGCTTTACTTATTGCTTTCGAAGATTTCCAAGCTCTTCTACTAAAGCTTGCATTTCGTTTGGACTAAAAGAGTTTTTTCGCATAACCAGTTCATAGATTTCTTTTAGCTCTTCATACATTTCTTCGTCAAAATGAGAAGGCTTGATGGCTCCAAGGTTTAATACGTTTAATTTTTCTTTTATTTGTTCAATCATATATTCAACATTTTCAATTGATTTTTGTGATAAATCCATACCGACCTTCCTTTCCATTTAATTAATCCCATCTTTCCATGTTGCAGTAAAAAAGTCAATTAAAATTCTACATACAGCTGGATGTTTGGCCAGGTTTTAAAGGGGGAAGGATTAAAACATGTAATCGCAGGGTTAATCAGTTGAGAATGAAGATAAGTGCTTGCGGGATGAAAAAGAGATTGCGCCAAATTTTAATTTTTTTAAGGAGAGATATAAATGTCGGGTACAAGCGGTTTCTGGAAGGGAATTTTGTGGGGAGCAATTGCCGGAGGCACCCTAAGCTTATTAAAAAAAGAAACAAGACAATCAGTATTGGAAGGCTGTAAAAATGCATCAGGAAACATTTCACAGGTAATAAAGAATCCCGGAAAAGTATCAGAACAGCTGAAAACGGCAGCTTCTAAGCTTCGTTCCACGGTGGAGGATGTAGTGGAAGATTTATCTTACATTGCGGACAAAGTGGAAGAGTTAAAGGACGTGACTCCGCAGGTTACAGAAATTTTTAAAGAAACAAAGGAAGCTTTTTCAAAGGCTAGCTCGCTTCCTGTTGTTAAATATGAAAAGACTGTAAGGGAAGAACCTTTAAGTGAACCGGAGGCAACACCGGAAGCCTTATTGGAAGATGAGAAAACCTTACAGGTTTGAGGAGGAGATAGGGAAATGATAGGTAGATTTAAACCTTTACTTAAAAAGCTCTGGGAGAGAATCCAAGGTGATGATCTGCCAGGATTATCCGCACAATTGGCCTATTTTTTCCTGCTTTCTCTTTTCCCGCTGCTAATTTTCCTTTTCACCCTTTTGCCTTTTCTTCCTATTCCACACGAAAACATTATGGGCATTATAAAGGGCATCGCACCAAAAGAAGCACTTGCGCTGATTAACAAAAATTTAAAGACAATTATGAACAATCATAGCGGAGGACTATTATCCTTCGGTATTATTGGTACCATTTGGTCTGCGTCAAATGGAATTAACGCTCTGGTTAGAGCTTTTAATAAGTCATACGATGTCAAAGAAAGCCGTTCATTTATCGTTGCGAGGGGAATGTCCATTCTTTTAACATTTGGGATGGTTTTTGTATTCCTTATTGCACTTCTTCTTCCAGTCTTAGGTAAAGGAATTGGGCTATTCTTATTCTCTTATCTCGGATTGACCAAGCAGTTTTTGACAATATGGGGAGCGCTTCGCTGGCTGGTTAGTGCTCTTATCTTATTTGTCGTTTTTACTTGCCTCTACTGGATTGCGCCAAACATCAAGATGCGCTGTAAAAGTGCCATTCCTGGGGCAGTTTTTGCAACATTGGGATGGATTATAACTTCGCTTGGGTTTTCCCTATATGTAGGGCATTTTGCGAACTATACGAACACTTATGGAAATATTGGAGCTATTATTGTTCTTATGACCTGGCTGTATTTATCAGCTTTTATAATTATAATCGGCGGAGAAATCAATGCGTTTTACGCTGACCGGCATAAAAAAAATTGTTAAATACCCCTTTACTTTCCTTCATGAATCAGTGGCGATTGTAAAAACTATAGGCAGGGATTGTTTGGAGAGGCAAACACCCTGTCTATTTTTGTTGATATAAAAACATTTTCGGGAGGGTTCACAATGACTAAATCGAAAAAGGATGGAAACACAAAGCAAAAAGGAAAAGGAAGCCCTAAACAGAAAACCTCCGGCTCAGCAAACGGTTCGAACGGGTATCATTAAAAAGATGAAAATAAAAAACAGGCTGGGATGGATCCCAGCCTGTTTTGATTTTCTTATCTTAACAGCCTGAGACTGTTAAGAATAACTAGTATAGTGCTGCCCTCATGTCCTATAACTCCATAAGGGAGGTCAAGGATTTGAAAGAAATTCGAGCAAATTAGAAGGGCAATAACAGCAATGGAGAAAACAACATTTTGTTTTATGATCCGGTTCATTCTTCTTGATAAACTGATGGCTTCTGAAATCCGTGGGAGGTCGTTCTTCATAAGTACTACGTCTGCTGTTTCTAAGGCAACATCGGTTCCTTCTCCCATCGCTATCCCTACGTTAGCTGTAGCAAGGGCAGGTGCATCATTAATTCCGTCACCAACCATTGCCACTGTTTGAAACTCTTCCTTCAGGTTCTTAACATGATTAACCTTTTCCTCAGGAAGGCAATTCGCAAAGAATCGGTCTACATGGCTTTCAGCAGCAATCGCTTTTGCTGTTGTTTCGCTGTCACCTGTAATCATAACGGTGTAGATTCCTTGTGTTTTTAAAATATCAATGGCAGCCTTTGTTTCATCCCGAACAATATCTTTTAGGGCAATCATCGCCCCAAGCTGCTCGTTTATCTGGACAAAAACAAGCGTATTGCCTTGGCTGGCCAGTTGTTTTGAAATACCTCCTGCAAAGCTTTCAGCAGCTTCTTTACCGACAAACTCAGCTTTGCCAATTTTCCATTCCTCGCCATTTAGACTTGCTTTCAGACCCCATCCAGGCACATCTTCAATATTTTCAGGATCTAAGAGGCTTTCACCTAATTCCGTCTTTGCATATTGGACAATAGCATGGGCCAACGGATGATTCGAATGGTTTTCGATTGAACCTATTTTTAGGAGGATATCCTTCTTATTTAAGCCTTCCCTTACAATTAAATCATTTACTTCAGGTTTTCCTTTAGTCAATGTTCCTGTTTTATCGAACGCAATTGCTTTTAAATGGCTTAAATTTTCAAGATGGACGCCTCCCTTGAAAAGAATTCCATGCCTTGCACCATTTGAAATGGCAGATAGGGTTGCAGGCATAATGGATGCAACGAGGGCGCAGGGAGATGCAACAACCAGCAGGACCATTGCGCGATAAAGGGATTCGTTCCAGCTCCAGCCTAAAATGAAATGGGGGAGAAACATCATTACAAACACAAATGCCAGAACCACTTTCACGTATGTTCCTTCAAAACGTTCTATAAAAAGCTGAGAAGGAGACTTTTCACTCTGGGCATTTTGCACGAGCTCAATAATTTTATGAAAAAGTGTATCAGTACTTTCCTTGGTTATTTCAATGTTAATGGAACCAGTTAAATTGACCGTACCAGCAAATACATTGTCTTCATCACTTTTTGAAACGGGGATTGATTCCCCAGTTATAGCAGCTTCATCAATATTTGTACGTCCTTTTTGAATCCTGCCGTCTGACGGGATCCTTTCACCAGGCTTAACAAGTATGATATCACCGACTTTAAGATCTGCAACCGGCACAAGTCTTTCTTCCCCGCCTGAAATCAAAAGTGCTTCTTCCGGCTCCAATTCCATTAGTGACGATATCTCTTTATTGCTTTTATTCATTGTGTAAGTTTCTAATGCACCACTTAGTGCAAAAATAAAGATTAATATGGCGCCTTCAGTCCAATATCCAATAATGGCAGAACCTATAGCGGCCAGAACCATTAACATTTCTACGTTTAATTCTTTATTTTCAATGGTTTCCTCGATACCTTCCTTTGCCTTGGCAAAGCCGCCAATTACAAAGGCAAGCAAATAAGCAATAATGGATTCTGCCCGGTAATCGCCCTTATCGAGCAAATAACCTACTGCTATTAAAATCCCGCTTATTACTGCCGCAATCAATTCGGCATGGGGCTTAATTTTATCAAGGAAGCCTTCAGGAGCCGTTTTCTTTTTCTCTACTGCTTTTGCTTCGCTGCCCATTATATACCCTCCCGTATTCAAACGTTTTTTTCTTGGAAATTTTTAATTGAGAAAAATAATCAGAATCAATCCCCTTATAAAAAGACGAAAGCTGCCATCCGAGGATGACAGCGAATATTCATTGGCTAACAGTTTTTATTTACTTAATCCTATTTTATCATACTGTTTAAATAAAAAGAAGAAACAAGCTCCATATATTGGATAGAAAAATTGATAATTTAATCCCTTTTTTCCGCAACAATCAATGTATGTCACTAACCTCTGTCCGTCGATTACCAAAAGTGAGTAGAATAAGGGCAATGGCAAATAGAAGTGTACTAATAACCATAAAAAAGCTTATATTCTCGAACCATTGAATAATAAAACCACCTATAATTGGACCGCTCAGACTTCCAAAACTAAAAAAGATACCGCACATTAGGTTGCCGGTTGGCAAGAGATTTTTAGGAGTTAAATCGGTCATGTAACCGATTCCTAATGAAAAAGTCGATCCTACCATCATACCTGCTGCCAAAATGGCAATAACCAGACATATGAAGGATGTTTCAACAAAGCTTGCCCCTGTAAATGTTAGGAAACCGGCAAATAGAACAATGATTAATACATTTCTCCGGCCATATTTATCACTCAGCATGCCCAGAGGAAGCTGGGTAATCAGGGTTCCAATAGAAAAGGAAGTTAATATTACGGATACATTCGAAACATCAAGTCCCTTTCTTAAAGCGTATACCGGGAAGCTTCCGTTAAGGGAGGATTCCAAAAAACCATAAACAAATGGAGGAAGAAAAGCCAGCCAAGCGTACTTCCATGCGGTCGAAAAACGCTTCATGGTTTCAATAAACGAGTTTACCCCGACAGCTTCAATAGGAAGTTCATTACCTATGGTGAAAATAAAAATCCATGCTGCAAGGCACAGGACTGCCGACACTATGAATGGAAGGGAGGGATTAATATCAACCAATGGTGTCATTAATGGTCCCGCTGCAAAACCAATGCTAAAAAAAAGACCATACAGTGCAATGCTTCGCCCTCTTTTTTGTTCATCAGAAGATGAAGTTATCCAAGTTTGAGTGGCGAAGTGGAGAGCGTGATCACCAATCCCGATAAATAGGCGAAGGATAAACCAAAACCAAAAGGATTGCCATAAAGGGAAAAGCAACAGGCTGACGATAACGGTTCCGCCGCCAAAGGCGATAACAGGCTTGTAGCCAAATTTACGCAATGGAATTTCCATAAATGGTGAAATAAGAAGAATCCCAATATATAAGGAGGTTGCATTAAAACCATTAAGGGAAGATGAGACACCCTTATGCTCGAAAATAACAGCTATTAGTGGAAGCAGCATGCCTTGAGTAAAACCAGAAATCGAAACAATGATGACTAATATCCAAAAACGAAATCGATTCAAATTCATTTAAACAGTCCTTGACTTTCTATTGAAAATTTTAACTAATTTTTATAATACAACAATTTATTGAAAAATAGGTTAATTAGGTGCATAAAAACTAAAATTACCATAAGAGGAAATAGAAATAGGAAAATTTGACCTTATTGTTTTCAAAGTTTAAAGAAATAGTGTATTCTCCTATTCAGGATAAACATTAAAATGAGGTGAGAAAATGGAGTTTAAAATGAAAGAGGGGGGTTTTTATTCCGAATTTCCCTATGGAAGACTAGATGTCTCAGGAAATGAAGAATATGGCTTTCGTCCTTATCAGTTAATGGTTTCATCAGTTGCTGTTTGCAGCGGCGGGGTTTTAAGAAAGATTCTCGAAAAAATGAGAATTGAATTTGAAGATATACATATTACAGGCGAAGCCGAAAGAAATAAGGAAAAAGCAGACAGAATTGAAAAAATCTCTTTGCATTTTCGAATAAAAGGAAAAGATCTAAATGAAAGCAAAATTGAAAAGGCAATGGAGCTGACCAAGAAAAACTGTTCCATGGTTCAATCAGTAATAGGTAGTATTGTTGTGGAAGAAACCTTCGAAATTATCGAATGATTAAGGGGAAGAATAATAATAATTAGTTATTTATTAGGATTGCAAGGTTATAAAGGAAGTGAAAACTAAGAAAGAGAGGATAACGCCATGACAAATAAAATATTTATGATCCTGACATTTATCGGTGTACCGGTATCTGTAATAGGATCGCTAATGCACTGGCCAAATATTTTAATGTTTATTATTTATTGCTTAACAATAGTTTCATTGTCCAGCTTTATGGGCAGAGCAACAGAAAGTTTGGCAATAGTTGCAGGTCCAAGAATAGGCGGACTTCTAAATGCTACGTTCGGAAATGCCGTAGAGTTAATCATATCAATGTTTGCTTTAAAAGCAGGGATGGTTGGAGTAGTGCTGGCCTCCATTACTGGTTCTGTATTAGGTAATTTGCTTCTTGTAGCGGGATTATCATTTTTTGTAGGTGGGCTAAAGTTTAAACGGCAGGAATTCAACGTTTATGATGCACGGCATAATTCCGGTCTTTTAATGTTTGCAGTATTAATAGCATTCGTTATCCCGGAAGTATTTTCGTTGCGTATGGAAAAACATGAAACATTGACTCTTAGTGTAGGAGTTTCGATTATCTTAATTGCCCTATACCTGGCAATGCTCTTTTTCAAGCTTGTTACACATCGAGGCGTTTACCAGCATGAAAGAGAAACTGAAGGCCACGACGAGGAAGAACCGGAATGGAGCAAAGGTAAAGCGGTCGGTGTATTAGCCCTTGCTACAGTTGCTGTTGCTTATATTTCCGAAAATTTGGTTCATACCTTTGAAACAGTGGCACACTCTTTTGGCTGGACCGAGTTGTTTATCGGGGTTATCATTGTAGCGATCGTTGGAAATGCAGCCGAACATGCTTCAGCTGTTTTAATGGCTTTTAAAAATAAAATGGACGTAGCAGTTGAGATTGCAATTGGTTCCACCCTACAGGTGGCAATGTTTGTAGCTCCTGTCCTAGTACTGGTTTCCTTGCTTTTTAATAATTCTATGTCGTTAATATTCAGCTGGGCTGAATTAGTTGCCATGGCTTCATCCGTGCTGCTGATGGTCGTTATTTCGAACGATGGTGAGTCCAATTGGTTTGAAGGACTGACACTAATAGCTGCTTACGTTATTATGGGAATTGGATTTTATCTCTTATAAAAGTAAAAAGCCTCTGCACCGAAATGGCACAGAGGCTTTATATTGTTTTATTTCATTTTAATGTTCAATCATAAGTATATTTATTCTATCCGATAAGGGTTAAAAATCAATCGCTTGCTCTTATTTTCTCGGAACGATCACCAACTTTCATGTTTTTTTAGGTAAATGAACACAATGTTGACTTTTCATAAAAGACCGAGATCCCAACCTCCTTAATAAAATCAGTAGCGAATTGATCACTGCCCTCCTTTTTGTAAGGTTAAGGAAATTATAATATATAAAATAAGTTTTGTAAATGTTCTGACTTTTACAATTATATTACGTTTATATTAATAGTGAAGATATTAAAAATTACTTTGAAAAATAATTTAAATGGATAATAAATCGAATCTCCGAAAACACTAAAGGCAGACATTATTTGTATGCAAACAGGTGAGAAAGGAGTTTTGTTAAGGTGAGAAACAAGAAATTAATCCTCTTGGCACTGTTTTTTATGCTTTCATCCATAACGCCTGTGTATGCTGAAAAGGGGCAGGGGAGCAACAGTATAAAAGCAGAACCATCCAAGTATCAGGTCCCTGGTTCCGTATTAAGTATAACTAAGGATAATACCTATCCCAATCCTACTCAGGATATCCCTTTATTACAGCCGAGTGAACTTACCAAAAAGCTTATCGATTCCTCAAGGATTAAAATTGAAAACCCGGATTTAATCAGGACGCTAAATGAATCATCAATCAACAGCACTCCCTTTGCATTAGGGTACCGTGCTATCATCTATTTGGGCCAGTTTCCCCTCAATTATCAGTCGTCTGAAACTGCTCCAAACTGGGAGTATCAAAAAATAAATACAAACTACTTTGATAATCGGGGTACAGAAACACCTTATAAGATTCATTATGTACAGGAGTCGCAAAAGGTCGTTAATGGAGGTTTAACAGCCAAAATACCGAATGCCGAAGAAGTTAAAAAAATGATGATGGTAAAGGCAGCTGAGAAAACAAGACTTCCGCTCGCTTTCGAGACTGTTATCGGGGCAGGAACAAAGAAAGATCATGTATATCATATTCCACCCAAAAGACTTGGATATTTATATGCCTTTGCACCTGCATTAAATGAAAAAGGAAAAGTCACATATGGGGAAGTTTATATAATGCTAAAAGGTTATAAAAAGTTCCTAGTCATTAAAAACGTAACATCGCAGGGAATCGGTGCATGGATTCCTATCCAGGATCATGTATCCTTTAGTTTTACGGCCACAGACAGACCAAGATAATATGAGTAAGGCAATAGCTCCCGGAGAATTTCCCGGGGGTTTTTTATTTGATTAAAAGTTAAACACCCATAGATTTTGTATAAATGGGGGCTCTCGTGTTTACCTTCCCTATGAAACGGGAAAAGAAGAACAAGCCTAACAAATATAATCAAATCGAGGAGGATTTACGATGAACCAGACATACAGTAGCAGTAATGAAAGTGAAAAGAATAGCAAGCTTTTAAAAGGTGTTGTAATTGGCGGTTTAGTCGGGGGCGTTATTTCCCTTCTTGATTCTTCTACACGCAGCACGGTAAAAGAAACAGCATTGGGATTAAAATCAACATCGAAGAATTTACTCAACGAAGTAAAAGAAAATCCTGGCGAAGTGAAAGAACAGATGGTTTCTCAATTTAAGGAAGCATCAAATATTCTAAAGGATGCGATTACTGACGCACAAAGTTTATACGAGCGCCTGAATAATGATATCTTTGGCAAAATGGGTGATGTAAAAGAAATTACCAATTCTGCTATGAGTACAGCGAAAGACGTTACTGGAGACCTTAAACAAATCGGTTCCAAGGTTGCCGATGCTGGAAGTGAGTTAAAGGCAGTTGTTCCTGCAAGCGGATCTGTGTCCAGCTCTTCATCCTATAGCTCAACAGACATGGGAACTGGAACAATTGAAAAGTCTTCAGGTCCAGATAGTTTAACTCTGGAAGCAGGCTTAGGAACTGAGGACCTTACTTCAGGTACATTATCTGACTCAAGTTCAGATAGTACCTCATATGGATTAGGGAATTCAGTAAATTCTACAATGGCAACAAGTGGAGATGCCACATCATCACTTGACTCTGATTCTTCTGGAACTTTCTCCAGCAAGGACAAATCAGGCGGCCTTGGAAAAAATAACAGCAAAGGCAAGCACACTTTAGGCGGTCAGGAAACTCCTAACCACGATAAATTGTAATAAATGAATAAAAGCAAAGCTGGTCCTTCGGGGCTGGCTTTTTTTGTTCATTTTGTTCTGGTAATAAACTCTTGTTTAACAAGCAAGCAGAAAAGGGAAGAGGCTTATATAGACATAGTTAGCCATAGGAGGTAATGAGATGATGAATAATAAAAAATTTAAAATAACCCGTTCAAATAAATGTGATATGGAAAGAGAAACAGCAATAGGAAAAAAGGGAATGGTGGCTACAGCCCACCCACTTGCAACTGAAATTGGCCATAACGTTTTAAAGGAAGGAGGCAATGCTATTGATGCCGCCGTGGCCATACAATTTGCCTTAAATGTTGTAGAACCGATGATGACCGGCATAGGGGGAAGTGGGTTTCTAATGGTTTATGACAGTCACTCAAAAACAACCAAGATATTTGACGGTCATTCAGAGGCGCCTAAAGCCGCACATTCAAAAATGTTTTTAGATGATAAAGGGGAAGTTATCCCTTTTAAAAAGCGTTCTACCCATGCAACGGCTGTAGGGATACCTGGGATTTTAAAAGCAATGGATGCAGCATTAAATGAATATGGGACAAGAAGCCTCGCGGAAATGATCGAACCAGCAGCGGCTGCGGCTGAAAAAGGAATACCGATGAATTGGGTTCTCATGGACGCTCTCAAATTATTTGAATACAGGCTAGGTACCCATGGAAGAGAATTGTTTTTCCCAGAAGGAAAGGGTTATAAGGAAGGGGATACTCTAATAAAGGAACAGCTTGCGAAAACTTTTAGAATCCTGCAAAAGGAGGGAATTTCAGCCTTTTACGAAGGTGAAATTGCTGAAGCCATTATAAAAACATTAAAGGACTTGGGCGGCTTCATGACAATGGAGGATTTAAAAAATTATCAAATTACTCATGATGAACCAGTGTGGGGAGAATACAGGGGTTATAAAATTGCCTCATCCGCTCCGCCAACTGCAGGGGGGACAAGCCTTTTATATATTTTAAAACTTCTGGAAAACTTCAATCTTGAGAAATACGGCACGCGTTCATGGGAAAAGTATTATTTATTTACTGAGGCGATGCGGATTGCTTTTAGCGACAAGATCGCTTTTTTAGCAGACCCCCGTTTTAATGATATTCCTGTCGATGGGCTTTTAAGAGATGAGTACATTAATGAACGTAGAAAACTGATTAATTTTGAAAGCAGGAATAACCATGTTGATTTCGGGAATCCATGGAAGCATGAAGGAAAAGATCCTTTGAAGGTTGTTCGGCAGCCCGATGACATGGAGAAAAGCGAAACGACTCACTTTACTGTTGTTGATCAATGGGGCAATATTGCTGCCTGTACCTCTACCGTTGAACACCCTTTTGGCTCGGGCATCATGGTGCCAGGCTATGGGGTATTTTTAAATAATGAATTAACAGATTTTGATCCGATTCCTGGGGGTGTAAATGAACCTGGCCCAGGTAAACGGCCAGTCAGCTGCAAAACTCCTACAATTCTATTCAAGGACGGCAAACCGGTCCTTACACTTGGGTCCCCTGGGGGCCCAACAATAATCGCCTCTGTGTTTGAAACCATTATTAATGTAATTGACTTTAAAATGGACCTAAAGGAGGCAATTGAAGAGCCGAGAATTTTTGCAACTCCAGGGCCACTTATTTCATGGGAAGCGGGAATGGACATGAGAGCAAAAGGGGAGCTTGAATCAAGGGGCTATGAATTTGGCGAGAACCCCCATGTCATAGGAAATGTACAGGCAATCCAAATAAGTCCAGAAGGTTTGTATGGTGCTGCAGATTCAAGCCGGGAAGGAACCGCACTTGGACTTGATGAGTAGTTTTTGGGGGATACTTTTAAAATAAGCTGAAACCATTGCGGATTTTGCCATTTTCCATTAGGATGGAGAAAGTATTCGTTTAAAAGGAGAGATTAGCTTGGGCAGCCAACTTAACGATAAAAACAAACAGGTGGACTTCCTTAAACAAAGACTTAATATGTTCCTGGATGTTCTGGATGCTATTGAACCTGAAGACACAGAGCTTGATGATATCGACAGATTAATTGATATGGTGGATGAAATGGAATCCAAAATAAAGGAATTCAATCATCGGGATTTATAATTAGGAGAACACGCCCAAAAACGGGCGTGTTTTTTTATGGGGAATTTCCCTGTCAAATTTCCCCGGAAATAGTCTGGTTATGCAGGAGGAGCTGTAATCGTTTGCAAGCTTGGTCTTTAATTCCTACCTCGATAGGAGTATAATAGTAACGGTTAAAAATAATTGCAAATATTCTTAATAGACTTCTTACACAAAGGGATTCGGGAGAGGGGTAAAAAGAATGAATTTAGAAAAATTCCAGGAAAGCATGTACCAGCTTATCGTTGAAACTTCCACAAGGCTTCCTAAGGATGTCCGGCGCGCAATCCAGGCGGCAAAAGCAAGAGAAAATGCAGGAACACGTGCAGCAATGAGCCTTGCGACAATTACTAATAATATTAAAATGGCGGACGATCAGGTATCTCCCATTTGCCAGGATACAGGTCTTCCCACTTTTAAAATTAAAACCCCAGTTGGAGCTAATCAAATTGTTATGAAAAAAGCAATTTATGCTGCAATTGCCCAGGCAACTAAGGATGGGAAGCTTCGCCCTAACTCGGTTGATTCTCTGACTGGCGAAAATAGCGGTGACAATCTTGGCGGGGGAACACCTGTCATTAAATTTGAGCAATGGGAAAATGATTATATTGACGCACGCCTCATTTTAAAGGGAGGCGGCTGTGAAAATAAAAATATTCAGTACAGCCTTCCATGCGAGTTAGATAGTCTTGGCCGTGCAGGACGTGACCTGGACGGTATCCGTAAATGTATCCTGCACTCTGTTTACCAAGCTCAAGGCCAGGGCTGCAGCGCTGGATTTATCGGAGTTGGTATTGGCGGCGACCGTTCCAGTGGATACGATTTAGCAAAGGAACAGCTTTTCCGTTCAGTGGAAGATGTTAATCAAAATGCAGAACTTCGTAAACTCGAAGAGTATATTATGGATAATGCAAATGAACTTGGAATCGGTACAATGGGCTTTGGTGGGGAAACCACTCTTCTTGGATGTAAGGTTGGGGTCATGAACCGCATACCTGCCAGCTTCTTTGTATCTGTTGCGTATAACTGCTGGGCATTCCGCCGTCTCGGCGTAAGCGTAAATCCAGAATCCGGAGAAATTTTGGATTGGATGTACAATGAAGGAGAAAACATTGATTTCGCTCAAACAGAAGCAGAAAAAGAAACAGCTGCTGCGTCATCAGGTGAAGGTGTCATCCAGCTCCAAGCACCAATTACTGAAGAGCAGGTACGTTCATTAAAAGTTGGTGACGTTGTCCAAATTAATGGAATGATGTACACAGGACGCGACGCTATCCATAAATATTTAACAGATCACGATGCCCCGGTAGATTTAAACGGTCAGGTTATCTATCACTGCGGACCGGTCATGCTTAAGGATGAAGAAGGTCAATGGCATGTAAAAGCAGCTGGACCAACAACAAGTATTCGCGAGGAGCCTTATCAGGGCGACATTATGAAGAAGTTCGGCATTCGTGTTGTTATGGGTAAAGGCGGTATGGGACCTAAAACTTTAGCGGCTCTTCAGGAGCATGGCGGAGTTTACTTAAACGCTATCGGCGGCGCCGCTCAATATTATGCAGACTGCATCAAATCAGTTGAAGGTGTCGACCTCATGCAATTTGGTATCCCAGAAGCCATGTGGCACTTACGCGTAGAAGGTTTCACAGCAGTTGTTACCATGGACGCTCATGGAAACAGCCTTCATGCTGACGTAGACAAGAACTCACTCGAAAAACTAGCTCAATTCAAAGAACCAGTATTTAAATAATAATTTGATGGGGCCAGCCGTGGGGCTGGCCCTTTTTAAATGGGGGGCCGGCTAGGGCCGGTCCCTTTTCACCTTGGAAAAGACTTTTTGTAGAATTCTCCTTCATTTTTGTAGAACGGAGAAGCAAAAATGTAGAACGGTTCCTTAATAATGTAGAATAGGCCAGCGTATTGTAGATAGGAATTACACTTGTAGAAAGCCCCTTTAATTTTGTAGAACGGTTCCTTAATAATGTAGAATAGGCCACAGAGATTGTAGATAGGAGTTACATTTGTAGAAAGTAATCTCAATTTTGTAGAACAGGGAATCAAAAATGTAGAACGGTGCCTTAATAATTTAGAATAGGCCTCCACAATTGTAGATAGGAATTACATTTGTAGAAAGCCTCTTTGATTTTGTAGAACGGAGAAGCAAAAATATAGAACGGTTCCTTAATATTGTAGAATAGGCTGCCACAATTGTAGATAGGAATTACATTTGTAGAAAGCATCTTTAATTTTGTAGAACAGAGAATCAAAAATGTAGAACGGTTCCTTAATATTGTAGAATAGGCCACCACAATTGTAGATTGGACAAGCATTTGTAGAAAGCCCCTTCAATTTTGAGAACTGAGAAACAAAAATGTAGAACGGTTCCTTAGTTTTGTAGAATAGGCATCCACAATTGTAGATAGGAATTACATTTGTAGAAGCCTTCTTCATTTTTGTAAAATTGTTGAGCCAATTTAAAATAAATTTTAAAAAGAAGAAGGAATTGAAAAAATTAAAAAGAAAAAGTTATTATCTTATAAAAAAGGAGTGCTAATTTGTTTATAAAAGAAGTTTCCCCACCGAAAATAATTTATCTTCTGGAAATTTTACTCCGAAGACTCCCCAAATCTCATCCCAAAAGACAATTTGTTGAAGATAATCTTTCACGAAGGCGAGCAGGCTATAAAGGGGAACAAAACTTAGTCTTTTACCTCGACCAATCACCCATAAATCAATTCCTCGTTTTTCACAATCTCGTCTAAAAGTTGAAAACCAATCCTTTCAAATCGATTTTTTGCTGCTTTCAAATAATTATGCAATTATAATAGAAGTTAAAAACTTAGCAGGTGAATTATACTTTGATAAAGACTTCAGACAGCTAATCAGAACTCTTAATGGAAAAACTGAATGTTTTGCTGACCCGCTCGCTCAGGTTGATCGTCAGAGGGAGCTCTTGATTAAATGGCTCGCAAATCATAAATTACCGCCAATCTCCTTAGAAAAATTGGTAGTAATCAGCAATTTGCAAACTATAATTAGATCCTCTCAAGGTTATAAGGAAGTTTATGAAACAGTATGTAAAGCTGATCAAATATTACATAAAGTTAAACTTTTAGATCAAAAGCAGACTCAAAGTGGTATTGACCAAAAGGGTTTGGAAAAAATTAAAAGATTCCTACTGACAAAACAAATTTCAGATGTCAAATTCATAAGAAATCAATTTGATATTGATGAATCGGATCTAATTTCTGGTGTCCTCTGCCCAAATTGTGAGTATCAAGTAATGCAGTATAAATCAAAGTCCTGGTTATGCAATATGTGCGGTTATAAAGATAAAAAAGCTTATATTGAGGCAATAAAAGAGTATTTTCTTTTGTTCAAACCACAAATTAACAATAAAGAACTTCGTGGATTTTTAGGAGTTCCCTCATCTAGAACCGCTACATATATCCTTTCTCAAATGAATTTACCTCACACAGGCTATAATCTTGGCCGCACCTATTTCCCTCCTCCCTTATAATCCCAATTATGTTTCCCTCCGTTTTTTCAAAGAATAAGAAAAAAGGGGGATTATGATGAAAAAGCTTTTGAGTATATTTATGCTTATGATGTTATTCCCGACAATTGCTTTTGGGCAGGTTTCGAATACGCCAATCCATTGGGGTTTTAAGAAGGGTGCGAACGAGCAGCAGGCAGATGCAGGAGCGGCCTATGACCAGCTGTTGGCGAAATACGGAGCTGTTTATAAAGGAAATGCGACCGATAAGATACTTTATCTTACCTTCGATAATGGATATGAGAATGGCTATACCGAGAAGGTCTTAAATGTGTTGAAAAAGGAAAAGGTTCCAGCAACGTTTTTCGTTACGGGCCATTATCTGCAGACTGCTCCGGACCTCGTAAAACGGATGGCAAAAGAGGGACATATTGTCGGCAATCATTCATGGTTCCATCCGGACCTCACGACAGAAAATGACGCCGAGATAAAAGAGGAACTTGAAATGGTGCGGGCAAAGACGGAAGAGATTACCGGCAAGAAGAAAATGCATTATTTAAGGCCGCCAAGAGGAATTTTAAGCGAGCGTACATTGAAGGTTTCGAAGGATATAGGCTATACCCATGTGATGTGGTCACTGGCATTTGTGGATTGGAATGTTAACCAACAGAAGGGCTGGCAGTACTCCTATGACAATATTATGAAGCAGGTACACCCGGGTGCAGTCATATTGCTTCACACCGTATCAAAAGATAACGCAGATGCACTTCAAAAGGTTATAAAGGATCTAAAGAAGCAGGGCTATAATTTTAAAAGTATTGACAGTTTGGTAAAATCAAATAAGAAACAGGCCGGATCCTAATAGGAATCCGGTTTTTAACATGCTATAATACGGGAAAATGCGTTAAAGGATGGGTTTTTACGTGTGGCATGAAAAAATTGAAATAGAAGGGCCTTATAATTTTGGCAGAGTGCTTGAAAGACTATCCCTTGATCCATTAAACCAAATCGATTTTAAAGAAAAGAGTTTAAAGGTTCCTGTTCTAATCAAAGAAAAACCATTTGTCGTAACTGTTCGTTCTACAGGTACCATAGAAAAACCTAGTTTCGAGCTTAGCGGTTCAGATGAAACATATAAACTACTCATCGTCGAAAGAGTTGCGGAAATATTTCAATGGTATGCCCCGTTAAAAGACATTCATGACCATTTTAAACAAACCGATTTGAATGAAATTTTTCAAGAGCATTTAGGAACTGCCTTTGTATTGGACTTTAATCCTTTTGGATGTCTCTTAAAATGTATTATTCATCAGCAGCTGAATTTGACTTTTGCCTATACACTAACCCAGCGTTTCGTCAAAACGTTTGGGTTTGAAATAGAAGGTGTCTGGTTTTACCCGAAGCCAGAAACTGTGGAGGCGCTGACTGTTGAACAATTAAGGGAGCTTCAGTTCAGCGGCCGGAAAGCAGAATATACAATTGGAATTGGAAAGGCCGCAGCCAGCGGAGAGCTCGACATCGAGGCTTTTAAGCAGGAAGATGAGCAGGATATTTTTGAAAAATTAATTAAGCTTCGCGGCATTGGCCCCTGGACCGTCCAAAATTTCCTTATGTTTGGACTGGGGCGAAAGAATTTATTCCCTACGGCGGATATTGGCCTTCAAAATGCTTTGAAAAAATTATATAAATTGGATGCTAAGCCGACAGTGGCCGAAATGGAAGAATACATGATAAACTGGCAACCATATTTAAGCTACGCTTCCCTTTATTTGTGGAGAAGTATTGAATAATTGGAGTGATAACGTGAACAACCAGCAAACCATCAAGATACAGCCCAAGCAAACCTTCCCTCTAACAATTAAGCGTCTTGGAATTAATGGAGAAGGCGTTGGGTATTTCAAAAGACAGGTTGTCTTTGTGCCAGGTGCACTTCCGGGTGAGGAAGTCGTGGTTGAAGCAACAAAAGTGAATCCTAAATTTGCCGAAGCAAGGATAAAAAAAATACGTGTGGCATCCAAGGATCGCGTTCAGCCGCCTTGTCCTTTTTATGAGCAGTGTGGAGGCTGCCAGCTCCAGCATTTGAGCTATAAGGGACAGCTTGAGGGAAAACGGGATATTATTATCCAGTCACTTGAACGCCATTCTAAATTAAAAATTGAAAATCTCGATATCCGTCAAACCATAGGAATGGAAGATCCTTGGAGCTATCGTAATAAAAGCAGTTTTCAGCTCGGAGAAAAAGGCGGGAAGGTCCTTGCTGGTTTATATGGGCTTAACTCGCATCAATTAATCAATATCGATCATTGTCCTGTCCAGCATTCGCAAACGAATAAGGCAACTGTAGTGGTAAAACGTATTTTGGAGGAATTACAAATTCCTATTTACAATGAAAAAACGCAAAAAGGAATTGTAAGGACAATTGTTGCCCGTGTTGGAGTCCAGACAAATGAGCTGCAAATTGTACTGATTACTGCCCAAAAAGAAATCCCTAATAAAGATCGCTTAATTCGGGAGATCCAAAAGCAGCTTCCGGACCTCCAATCAATCGTACAAAACATTAATGGAGAAAAAACTTCCTTAATTTTTGGAGAAGTAACTGAACTGATGGCAGGGAAGGAGTTTATTCAGGAAACACTGGGTGATCTTCAGTTTGAACTCTCGGCTAGAACGTTCTTTCAATTGAATCCTGCGCAAACGGTTAATCTATATAATGAGGTAAAAAAAGCTGCTGCCTTAACCGGTACAGAAAAAGTAGTCGATGCCTATTGCGGTGTGGGTACGATTGGTCTATGGCTTGCTGATCAGGCGGCTGAGGTTCGAGGTATGGATGTAATTCCTGAATCGATCGAAGATGCCAAAAAGAATGCCAAACGCCATGCTTTAACCAATACAAAATATGTACCAGGGAAAGCAGAAGAAGTACTCCCAAAATGGGTGAAAAAAGGCTGGAAACCGGATGTGATTGTGGTAGACCCGCCACGAACAGGATTGGATAGTCAATTAAAGCAGACAATCCTCCAGGTAAAGCCCAAAACGATGATTTATGTTTCCTGTAATCCATCCACTCTCGCAAAAGACATCCAGGATTTAAGCAAAAGTTTTGAAGTCGATTATATTCAGCCGGTAGATATGTTTCCGCAAACTTCACATGTGGAAGCTGTCGTGAAATTGGTATTAAAAGTGTAACTAACTATCAATTCCAATTGAAGTCAAAGTTAACTTTTCGATTTCTTTTCCAAGTGAGAAAATAAGATTTCGTAAAAAAGAGTGAGAAAAACAGGGCTATCCCTTATCGGATAAGCCTTTTTTTCTTTATAAGGAATCGAAAGACTTTATTCGATTTTAAGAAAGTGTACATCGCAATTTTCTTATAAGGGTGATTAATAGACCTCATTTCCCAATTTTTTTAAAAAAATCGTTCTTTTTCTATAGCTGTTTTTATATGTTAGGATTTATTAAAGTAGCTGGCGGTGGCCTGCTGCTTTCAGTTTGTTGTGGGCTAATGCTGGGGGCATGTTGGAGTCGTAACAAAAGCTTGTTTTAAAGCAAAAAGGCAGCTCACCAAAGAGGTAAGCTGCCTTTCTAGTATTAATTGTTTAGAAATTTACCGGATGGAACGTTAAACGTCCACTTCTTGCCATCTTTAGCTTGAAGCTTTAAGTTAAAACCATTGGAACTAATAACTTTAACTTCGCCACGTTTCTCTGGTGTTTTATATTGTTTTTCTCCCTGGAATTTTCTGTTGGCTCCATCGATTCTGACAAGAATAACACCCTGTGCAGGATCTGCTAACAAAGAGCCTGCCTCCACAGTAACGATTCGTCCATTCATTTCCTGGTTTTTAATAGAACTTATCCATCCATTCGTGAATTTAATCGTTGAGTCATTTATAGGATCTTCAATTCGGTCCAGCAATTGAGCCATTACTTCGCGGTCATGCTGAACGATAGCAGGACCGTCTTTACTGTCCTTTTTAGTAATTTTATCATCCTTAGCCTTTATTTTATTAAGTTCTTTTCGTTCCTGGATATCCTTTTTCTCTGGCGGTAGTTGATCATATTTAGAGTCAGATGCAGAAACGTGATAGTAGGTAAATCCTGTTCCGAATAGAATTGATGCCGTTAAAACTGTCTTCACAATCATTTTCATCTAGTTTCATCCTTTCTAAAATTAATGCCATTTAATATCAGTTGAATCAAGGGTAGATTCAGCTGTTTTTGGATCACTATTCAATTCATTATAGAATTGGGTCCATCCCTGTGATGGAGTATTATCCAAGGATGAGCTGCAGCCATTTTGCTGGCATGCACCGTATTGGGTTAACGAGCCTGTAAAATCAATATAGGCATTATGTGAAACAACGGCATATTTATTAATATTTTGCCACTGCTCTGCCATAATTCCGTTATTATCATAGATTTGAGGGAGAGGTACTGCAGGAGGAGCCCCCCAGGAAACGTAGTACATGTCCTCATATTTCCAGCCGTTATTACATGAATAATTTATGGAGCCTGTAGATGCATTCGTATGATAACAGCCATCGGCACTGCCGTAATTATAAAGTGAATAGCTATTAACAGTATCGTAGCCTTTTACCCAATCTTTCGTACTAACAGGATCCGCATAATTAGGCTCCATATCATTTCCGCCATCTACTTCTACTTGATCCGAATAAGAATTTGTATTGTTATAGCTATTAAGGTTATTAATCATTTTTGCGAAGTTCTGTCCGCCTTCATAAGTTACATTATACGAATTATTTGTACCGACTATTACATGTACCAGTGAGCCGGTGTCAGTGCCTGTACCTTTCCAGTAACCATGGGAATATTCCTCAACTGCTTTTGCTACCTGGTCTAAAGTGGCATCGGGCATTCCCCGAAGTGATAAACTATTACTTGTAGGCTGTCCGCCAAAGTCAAGAATAACAATACTCTTTTGTGTGCCAGCTTTATTATAGTCTTCCCGTCCTTTTTGATACCCCATGTCATAAAGAGTTTGAGTATCTATTGTATCCATATAATAACTGGTACTCGCGGGTGGTGGTGTTGCAGCACTTGCGCTTTTAGGCGAAGTGAACAATGAAGAAGCTACTAAAAGGGCCCCTAAAAAGAAAATCCCTTTCCCAAAATTTTTCCGACGACTATTTCCGAAATTCATTTCATTTCTCCTTTTTCCCTGAAATTTTTTATTCCTTTTATCAGGCTATCAAAGAAAAAAGGTTTCAACGAGGTATAATAGTAGGTATTTTAATAGGTTAATTACGATGTAAAGTCCCGTAATAATGGAATACTTTTCAAAAAGGTGGTGCCTATCACATTGCCTTCAATTTAACTTTCTAGTCAAACTATCACAAATACAGGATAATTTTCCCGCTTAAGTCAAAAATCCCCCTTTTCCGACGAATACTTTATTGGACTCTGTCCAGATACATAGAGAGTTTTTGGGGGATTTAGCATTGACGACAATTTTATTAAAGAGAAAACAAAGATTAGCAAAAGTGCGTAAGGAAAATGTTAGAGCACACCAGAAAAAGATTGCAGCTGCAGCCTTTGCTGGAACAATTACTATTTTTACTTTAATGAATAGCAAAGCAGGTGCCTGCAGTACGGAGTACATGGTTAAAAAGAATGATACATTATTCAGCCTCGCTCAAAAGTATCAGGTTAGTGTTGCTCAATTAAAGGAAGTAAATGGTTTACAAGGTGAGGGGATTTTTGATGGCCAAATGCTTTTAGTCCCGGAAAACTACGATGATCAAGAATTAAGTGATAATGAGTATACCATCCAAAAAGGAGATACTCTTTTTTCGATAGCACGGAGGTACAATATTTCTGTAGATGTCTTGAAAAAAGAAAACAGCCTGCAAAATGACCAAGTAAAGATTGGCCAAAAGATTGCTGTTCCGCTTGAAACTTATATCCATGAAAAAGACGAGCTATATACCGTTTATCCTGGAGATACATTATGGGGAGTTGCTGCACGTTTTGAAGTAACAGTTAAAGAATTGGCCAAAGAAAATGGACTAAATAGAGAAATGGTATTAATCGGCCAAAAGTTAAGTATCCCTGGAAAAAATGAATTCATGGAGGCAAAGGTGGTGGGGGCCGCTGATAGCTTCACAGTTGAGTTTGAGGTAAAAGGTCAGCCAATGGTTCTGAAAGTTCCTTATGGTGCTGCCCAGGATTACGAGAAAAAGTCAGGCCAGATTCTAACTGTTATTCATAAAAATGGATCAGTCATTTCGGCCTTTTAAAACATGTCCTGCAATACTTTTGCACTATTTTAATAAAGCGATTAAAATATTCATAGAAAGGAGACTGAACATGAAAATCACCGATGGTGCTCGCGATATTCTATTGCAAATGTTTGAAGATAAGAATGTTAAAAACATACGTGTCTATTTTGACGGCTTTGGCTGAGGACAGCCAAGGATAGGACTGGCTCTGGATGAGCCGGAAGAAGATGATTTAATATTCACCATCAATGGAATTCAAGTTGCGATTGACCCTATTATTGAGCCTAACACGGAAGATCTTTTGCTGGATCTCAGCGGAGATAAAAAAGGTTTGGTTCTATTAGGCGAGACAGGTCAATGCTGTTAATAAAAATTGGGCAGGTGGCGCGCGCCATCTGCCTTTTAATTTAAGATTCATTCTGGAAAGGTCATTTTAATGCATATCTTGTTCTTTTCCCCTTATTTTAATCAGCCGCGAGGAAATTCTACCACGGTTAAGCGGGTTATTCATTTTCTTCAGCTGCAAAATATAAATGCTTCTGTCATTCCATACTTGGAGAATGACAATTGGCATTATCCTAAAGCGGAGATCTTTCACATACTGCATGCTACCAGATTTTTAAAATGGGCTAAGGATCATGATTTTATTTTAAATAAACCCTATCTTGTCACAATGGGCGGAACAGATATTAATGTCGATCTGCAGAAAGAAATGGATCAAGATTTGTTTGCCTTTTTAAATGAAGCAAAATATATAACTGTTTTTAACCAGGATGCCAGGGAGAAGGTAGAAAAGTTAAACCCAAATTGGGCAGATAAAACAAAAGTTATTCAGCAGGGCATTTGGCTGCCATGGGGGATCACTGAGTTAACTGGAGAAATGCAGCCAAATATTCTTCTTCCAGCCGGTCTGAGGTCTGTAAAGGATGTCCTTCATGTACTTCCGGCTTTAGACATCCTAGTAAAAGAGTATCCCAACCTCCGTTTTACTATTTTGGGAGCAAACTTGGATAATTCAATATACAAGTTGGTAGAGAAGGCAATGTTGAAGCGGGAATGGATGGACTATGCAGGAGTGGTTCCTTACGAAGTGATGAAGGTTTGGTATGAACAGGCTGAAATTGTGATTAATACATCTATTGCAGAAGGCCAATCGCTGGCGGTCATGGAAGCAATGGCTATGGGAAGGCCTGTAATTGCTCGAAACAATGAAGCTAATAAAGACCTTATTCATCACAGAAAAACAGGATGGCTGTATGAAACGATGACTGAATTTATCGAGGCGGTAAAATTCGTTTTGAATGATAAATCGGAACGGATAAAGGTTATGGATGAGGCAAAGAATTGGATTACTGAAAATCATTCTCCATATAAAGAAACCGATGCTTATATAAATCTCTATGACAGCTTGATGCATTAAAAAAAGGGTTCCTCAGCAGGAACCCTTTTAATATTAGCGTATACCCTTCATAAATGTCTGGATTTTTGGAGCCAGAGCATAAAGGATAAAACCTAAAATGATGGATACCCCGCCGATTGTACCGAAGTAGGCCATTTCGTTTTCTGGTGTGTAGAATTTAACAACCTGTGCATTAAGGGCTTGAGCTGCTGCGTTGGATAAGAACCATAAGCTCATCATTTGTGCAGAGAAAGCAGATGGAGCTAATTTTGTTGTAGCAGAAAGACCAACTGGTGATAAACAAAGCTCACCGATAACAACAACAAGATAACTTAATACAAGCCATAATGGATTAACAAGGGTATTGTTGCCACCCATCCAAGCTGGTAAAAGAATGACAAGGAATGATAATCCTGCAAATAATAGTCCAAATGAAAATTTTTGTGCGTAGTTAGGCTGCCTGTCACCTAACTTAACCCAAATTGCACCAATTACCGGAGCCAAAACAATAATAAATAATGGATTCAGTGATTGGAACCAAGCAGGTGAAATATGCATTCCTGCAAAGTCTAGTTGTGTACGCTTATCTGCATAGTTTGCCAAAATAGTTGAACCTTGTTCTTCAATTGACCAGAACATTACAGATGCAATAAAGAGCGGAATATAGGCAATCAGACGAGAACGCTCTTCTTTAGTTGTTTTCGGGCTGCGATACATAAATAAGAAATAAAGAATAGGAATAACAAATCCTAAAATACCAACTAAGGTAATAAATGATTCAATCGTTAAAGTTCCTGTTGAAACAGCAACTGCGATTAAAACAGCAATAATAACTGCAACTACACCAATTTGAGTAAAAGCTTTTCTCTTTTCGGCTTGTGGCAATGGATTTGCTACAAAAGTACCTGCAAGTCCAAGGTTTTTTTTCTTTGTAGCCATATAAACTACTAATGCTAGGAACATACCGATAGCTGCAATACCAAAACCTAAGTGGAAGTTATATTTCATTCCGACAGTTCCGACAATTAGCGGCGCAACGAATGCACCAAGGTTAACACCCATGTAGAAAATACTGAACGCTGCATCACGGCGGGCGTCTTTAATATTGTACATTTCACCTAAAACTGTTGAAATATTAGGTTTTAGCAAACCAGTACCTAGAACAATAAGAACCATAGATACAAAGAACATTGTCATACTTCCCGGAATCGCTAAGGCAAAATGACCAAACATGATCAGGATTCCACCATAAAATACGGCTTTAGAAGATCCAGTTATTCTGTCTGATATCCATCCGCCAATGATTCCTGACATATACACTAACGACCCGTATACTGAGGCAATCGCAAGCGCAGTATTTTGGTCAATTCCTAATCCGCCTTTTGAAACGGAATAATACATATAGTAAACAAGAATTGCTTTCATTCCATAGTAGGAAAATCTCTCCCAGAATTCCGTAAAGAATAAGGTAAATAATCCTTTAGGATGTCCGAAAAAGCCTGTTTGCGGAACACTGTCCACAATTTTCTGTCTATTAAAGTCTGACATCTTACAACCTCCTTTATATACTACTATAATACTTTCTGGGCCTATTGCCTGTCAAAAGCTATTTTTGGAAAACAGGGAATAATCCGTTCTATTATCCAAAAAAACTAAGAAAAAAGGGGTTTTATATTAAAAAAATAAGTTTTTTTAAAATAGTAATTCTATTCAGATTAGAATGTCTATTCTTAAATGATAGAAAAAAATAATGGGATGATTAGCTGATTTATTATGAAAAGATTTCAATGGAACGCAACTTTTGTAGAAAAATGAGCTTTGATTTAAATAGACACCAATTTTTAATTGAAATATGATAAATAAAGCGGAATATTGACAGGAATTGAATATCAAACATTATAAGAAGCTGCTAGCTAGAAGGGAGACGGAGGATATGAATAGTATTGAAGCTGTTAGTGAGTTTCTCTTAGGTAAAGCTTTAAGCTTAACAGAGGAATGGTACAACTCTATTGATAAAAAACAAACAGCAGGTGTTTATGCCAATAACAATCCAGATGTTATTCAAAAATTGAAACAGCAAAACTATGAATTTCATCTTCATTTTTGCCAGGCCTTTCTCCTTGAAAATAATACCGCTTTGCACCAATTTAAAGAATGGGTCTTAATGGTTGCTACAGATGAATATCATCAAAAAACGCCCATACATATTGTTTTAAAAGAATTCTTTCGGGTTCAGGAACAATACTTGGATTATATTAGAGAATTTGTTGAATCCACTTCAGACATTTACGATGAAGAGATGATAAATAGATGGAACCGAAAAATTATCAACATTTTTGGGGAAGTAATGATCTGGTTCGTAGAGGAAAGCCATAAATATTCGCAGCAGAGGCTTCAATCACAGCAGGAGTTAATTAATGAACTGGGCTCTCCAGTTATCTTAATCAATAATAATATGGGGCTTTTGCCGATTGTCGGAAAGATAGATACCCATAGGGCCAAGTATTTGCTCGAAAATACTCTTAACCAATGCTCGCAAAAAAGGATACAGCATTTGTTTATTGATTTATCGGGAGTTTTTATAATAGATACATTGATAGCACAAAAGATTTTTCAATTGATTGAGTCCTTACGCTTAATAGGAATTAAGACAACTCTGTCCGGCATTCGCCCTGAAATTGCTGCAACAGCTGTACAATTAGGAATATCTTTTAAAAATATATCAATTACATCAACTCTCGCAAAAGCAATACAGTCTTTTACTAAAAATTAAGTATATGAACATTTTAAAAGGCTGACAGAGCCTTTTTCTTTTGTCAGCTTATGATTGTTCATTAATATCTTTATAAGCTTTTAAAAAGAGCTCCTTTGGAAATTTAAAACCGGCAGTCTTTTCATTTTGCCACCGGATAATATTGCTTATGTCGCTGCCTTTTTTCTCTAATTCCAGTAATGCATTTTCACCTATATCTCTAATTGTAATGAGGCTGCTTCCATCTTTCTTTATTTTAGTTTTGTAGTCAAAATAGCTCATATAAAACCTCCTAAGATTTAACGGTTTAAAGTATAATTCTAGAGAATAAAGAGTTTTCCTCTAAAAAGGATTAAGAAATAGCTGTTTTATGCTCTTAGAAAAGGGTATGGAAGATTGATAATCCAACAGAAGAGGTCGATTATGGAAACTAACTATGAGTATCTTTTATTCACCCAAGAGCTTAGGCGACTGCAAAGGGACTATCAGCGTTGCCATGACCTTAGTCTAAAACAAGAGATATATAATGATATTAAATTATTGGAATGTGCACTTAACTCATATAATTGACAAACGTCTGGATGGCTAGACGTTTTTTATTTTTTTACTTATAAACAGGATATAGGCCTAAAAGGAAGAAATAGTAATTAATTTATAATTTAAACCCCGGAAAAGGCTTCCAAGAACAGGAGAGATCTTTATGGAAATATTAGTAATCAGGCATGGTGAGTCTGAAGCAGATCTGTTGGAAGTGCACGAGGGAAGAGCTGATTTTCCGTTAACTCACTTGGGCGTTTCTCAGGCAGAAAGAATGGCAAGTTATATTAAAAGGAATTATCAGCCTGATCTTATTTTATCCAGTCCTCTAATCAGGGCTTCCAAGGCAGCAGAAATTCTTCAGTCCGCAACGGGTTGCGAATTAATATTCGTAAAGGAGTTGATGGAATATAATAACGGAATATTGGCCGGAATGTCGAGGGAGGAAGCGTCTCGAAAGTACCCTCTTCCAAAGGGAGGCAGACCTATACATATTCCTATTCAGGAGGGTGAATCCGATCTAGAGTTCTTCCATCGGGTTGAATCGGTCTTCCATAGAATAATCCATGAATATGGGAATCTAAATAGAATAGCTATTGTTTCACATGGAGGATTTATATCGAACTTTTTGAAGATATTCCTTGGACTTTCTTCAACGGATAAATCGGTATTTTCAACAGGAGACACTGGGATACATTTAGTGGAAATAAGAGAAAATAGGAGAGTTATAAAGTTCATGAATAGTACCGCGCATCTGCTCTAATATTCATATCTACGAACGTCCCTTTTATTTGGGACGTCTTTTTATACGTTCGTGCAGAAACTCCCTATGTCTAGTGAAATGTAAATAAGGTAACTAGAGCGGTTAATAAATGATTTACAAAATAACGTATCAAAAGGTACATATTTAGTACTTATGCTTATACTTGTTACTGACCATTGGATAGTAAAGCGCAAAATTTTCAAAAGAATAGATTTGAGTATTCCTCGTTAAATCAAGGTTTTTTTGTTTTATAATGTGAATAGCTAGTGAATTTTTAGAATATTTCGTTCTTTTGTAATGTAAATAGAAAGCCACTGAAACATTACTGTAATACTTCTATGTTATTTTTTTAATAGAGAACTAGACAAAGGAGTTTTCAACTTGAAAAAATATATAGTAAGTATCTGTTCTATCCTAATATTATTATTTAGCAGTCAAAGTGGAGCATTTGCAGCATCCGGTACATATAAGGTTAAAAAAGGCGACTCACTCTACAAAATTTCTCGTACATATAAGGTTAGTGTTCAAAACTTAAAAACATGGAACCATCTTACATCAGATAGAATTTCTATTAACCAGGTTTTAAAGCTTGAATCGGCTCAGCCAGCCGCAAAAGTAAGTAAACCTGCTGCTAAAACAACAGCAGCTGTCAAACCAGCAGGAAAAGTGATTACTGTTTCAGCCAGTGCCTACACTCTTAACTGCACAAAATGCAGCGGCATCACAGCAACTGGAATAAACTTGAAGAAAAACCCTCATGCAAAGGTTATTTCAGTAGATCCTAAAGTGATCCCTCTGGGAAGCAAGGTATATGTAGAAGGATACGGATATGCTGTAGCGGGAGATAAAGGCAGCAGCATCAAAGGTAATAAGATTGATATTTTTGTTTCCTCTAAAAAGGATGCCATTAACTGGGGAAGAAAAACAGTTAAGGTAACAATTTTAAAATAATATAAACAAAAGGGTGTTCCGGTATCTCCGGGACACCCTTTTTAATGCCATTAAATTCTCTCCAAGCTCTCTTCCAAATCCCTTATCAGATCGTCTGTAGACTCCAATCCAATAGAAAGGCGAATAAGCCCCTCGCTGAGTTGTTCCTTTTTCAGATCTGCGGTGTTATAGCCGTAATTCGGGGACATGACAAGACTTTCAAATGAGCCCCAAGAAACACCGATTTTAAATATTTTAAGATTATTAATGACTGTTTTGACCGCTTTAAAGCTTGCGTCTTTTAATTCGAATGCCAATAACCCTGAGCAGCCCAACAGCTGTTTCTTTATAATTTCTTGGTCATCACTAGAAGAAAGTCCAGGATAGTACACCCTTGTTATTTTTGGATGCCCCTCTAAAAATTTTGCAACCTGATTTGCGTTTTCCTCATGAGCTTTCATTCTCATCGGCAGTGTTCTTAAACCGCGGAGGAGGAGGGAGGCTTCATAGGGTCCCATAATGCCTCCGAAAAGTAAAAATTCCTTTTTAAAAAGCTTTTTCATAATATGGGTGCTCGTTATTAAAGCTCCTCCAACCAAATCGCTATGTCCCCCCAAATATTTCGAAGCTGAGTGCACGACCATATCAATTCCAAAAGACAATGGTTTTTGAAATAGGGGCGTGGCCCATGTATTATCTGCAATAGTTTTAAGTTTCCGCTCTTTCGCAAGAGCTGCAATTTTTTCAAGGTCAACCATCTTGAAGGTCATGTCGGTTGGACTCTCGATATAAATCGCTTTTGTGTTTGGCCTTATTTCATTTTCTATTTCTTCTGGAGAGGTTGATTGTGTAACCGTATACTCTACTCCAAATTTTTGCAGATATTTTAAGATGTCAACTGTGGATTTGTATATATGGCTGACGCATACAACATGATCGCCTTTATTAACACAATAAAAGAGGGCAGCGGTTATAGCAGCCATTCCAGATGCAAAGCATTTACATTGCTCCCCATGTTCCAAGGCAGCGAGTTTTTTTTCCACTATTTCCACTGTCGGGTTTGTACCCCGCCAATAAACATAATGCTCCGTTTCATCCTTTACAGCATTTCCAAGCTCTTCAAGTGAAGAAAATAGAAAAAGGGAGTTCCCAAATGTAGGAGGAATAATGGCACCCAAAAACCGCTCGGGTTCGCCCTCATAATACATACATATTTTCCTGTCTTTTTCAAACTGGCTTACCTTATCCACATAAACCCTCCTTAAAAACCTTCATAGTGAAAATTAAGTATTCCGAAATAATTCTTTACCGTGCTAAACCGTTTTTTATTTTTGGCGTTTTGGTGGGTTTTTAGTAAAAAAATATTTTTTTTACCATGTTTTGTCTGTACCTGCCGAAATATTTGTGTCATAATAATCAATAAATTCTTATTATTGCAATATTAATTATTATTAGAAAAGTTTTTGAGGCAGGTGGAAAATAAATGAATGATTCAATCTTAAAAATAAACAATTTAAAGGTTTCCTTTCAATCCGGAAAAAAAAGGGTTGCGGCTGTAGATGGAATTTCTTTTGAATTAAAAGATGGAGAAGTCCTTGGAATCGTTGGAGAGTCAGGAAGTGGAAAAAGTGTAACTTCCCTGGCTGCCATGGGGCTGATTCCTTCACCACCGGGTAATATTGATGAGGGTGAAATAATCTTTAACGGGAAGGATTTGACTCATTTTACTGAAAAAGAATGGAGAAGGATTCGGGGAAATCAGATATCTATGATATTCCAGGAACCAATGACATCTTTAAATCCGCTTTTCACGATTGGAAATCAGCTATTTGAAGCGATTCGTTTACATACTAAACTTTCTAAAAACGAGGCAAAGATTCGAAGTATTGAACTTCTAAAGCTTGTTGGTATTGCAAGAGCGGAAGGAATCCTGAAGGAATACCCCCATCAGCTTTCAGGTGGGATGAGACAGAGGGTCATGATTGCAATGGCTATGGCTTGCAACCCCAAAGTGTTGATTGCGGATGAGCCTACGACAGCTCTCGATGTTACTATTCAGGCGCAGATACTTGCTTTAATGAAGGATCTTAATAAAAAAACAAATACCTCTATCATCTTCATCACACATGACCTAGGTGTGGTCGCAGAAATTTGTGACCGGGTTATTGTTATGTACTCGGGACAAATTGTGGAGCAGGGTGATGTCAGGACAATATTAAAAGATCCCCAGCATCCCTACACAAAAGGTCTATTAAAATCAGTGCCGGATCTGAGAGGGAAAAAGGATCGATTGTACAGTATTCCTGGCAGTGTACCAGCTCCCGGCACAGTGCAAACTGGCTGCAGGTTTGCAGACAGATGTGCGGAAGTATTTGGAGAATGCCGTCAATCCGCACCAGAGTTATACCAAACTGAAAAAATAGGACATGAAGTAAGGTGCTTCCTACATACAGTGAAGGAAAGGAGTGACAAGGATGTCAGAGTTACTTCTTGAGGTATCAGGACTTAAAAAATACTTTCCTATTACAGGCGGATTCTTAGGAAGAAAACAAGGAGAAGTAAAGGCTGTTGATGATGTTTCTTTCTTTGTCAAAAAGGGAGAAACATTAGGGATCGTAGGAGAAAGCGGCTGTGGAAAATCTACAACAGGCCGCCTGTTGATGAGGCTGATTGAAGCAAGTGATGGAAAGGTAATTTTTGAAGATAAAGAGATTACCAGTATGTCAAAAAATGAATTAAGAAAGGTTCGCCGGGATATCCAAATGGTATTTCAGGACCCTTATGCATCCTTAAATCCACGGCATTCAATAGAGCAAATTCTCGAAGAACCTTTGATTGTTCATGGTATTGGAACTAAAGAGGAAAGAAAGAAAAGAGTAAGGGAAATGCTCGAGGTTGTGGGTCTTAGCAGCTATCATGCTAAAAGATACCCGCATCAGTTCAGCGGGGGGCAGCGGCAAAGGATTGGTATTGCCAAAGCACTAATGACAAAGCCCAAACTGATTATTGCCGATGAACCTGTTTCGGCATTAGATGTATCCATCCAGGCACAGGTCCTTAATTTGATGAAGGATATACAAAAAGAATTTGGCCTTACCTACATTTTTATCGCCCATGACCTTGGTGTTGTCCGGCATATCAGTGACCGGGTGGGAGTTATGTATTTAGGGAGATTAATAGAGCTCGCAGATAGTGAAGAATTATATGAAGATCCAAAGCATCCCTACACTCAGGCACTTCTATCTGCAGTTCCCATTCCGGATCCGGATATCAGAAGGGAAACCATTTTAATTCAGGGTGAACTTCCGAGTCCTGCTAATCCGCCTTCAGGGTGCGCGTTTCACACAAGATGTTCGCAGTGCATGGATATCTGCAAAACCGAGAGGCCAGCAGAAAGGTATTTAAACGGTCATTATGTGGCTTGCCATTTATACAATGAATAGTATGCCGCGTTTGATAAAAATTTTTATAAAGAATATGGGGGGAAAACAAAGCATATGAAAAAGACTTTAAAAGTGCTGTTGATTTCATTCTTAGCCATGAGTTTATTCCTGGTTGGATGTAACAGCAGCAAAACGAATGAAAGTGCAGGCGGGAAAACAAATAACGGTACTAGTGCCGGTCCTAAAAAGGATACTTTAGTATTTGCCCGTGGTGGAGATTCCACTTCACTAGATCCAATCACAACAACTGAAGGTGAAACCTTTAAGGTAACAGATAATATTTTTGAAAACCTTCTTTCTTATGGACCACAGGATACAACTGTTCAGCCTGGTCTTGCTGAAAAGTGGGAAGTAACTCCAGATGGACTTACTTATACATTCCATCTAAGACAGGGAGTAAAATTCCACGATGGAACAGACTTTAACGCAGATGCAGTGGTGTTTAACTTTGACCGCTGGATGACCGGCAATGCCGACAAATTCCCTTACTATACAATGTTTGGCGGATATAAGGGTGAGCCAGGACACGTGATTAAAGAAGTAAAAGCACTCGATGCGAATACAGTTCAATTTGTACTGACAAGACCACAGGCTCCATTCCTTAAAAACCTTGCAATGTCTCCTTTCGGAATCGCAAGTCCGAAAGCAGTTAAGGATGAGGGAGATAAATTCAGAGAAAAGCCGGTTGGAACTGGACCATTTAAATTTGTTGAATGGAAACAAAACGACCGTATCGTCCTTGAAAAGAATCCTGACTACTGGCAAAAAGGACTTCCTAAGCTAAATAAAGTCATTTTCCGTGTTATTCCGGAAAACACAGCACGTTTAAACGCACTTGCAAACGGAGAAGTGGACCTGATGGATGGTCTGAACAACTCTGATGAGGATTCAGTAAAAGCCAATAACAAACTTCAGGTAATTGAACGTCCGTCCATGAACGTCGGATACCTTGGTTTCACAACAAACCGCAAGCCATTTGACAACAAACTGGTTCGCCAGGCATTAAACCATGCTATTGATAAAGAATCTATTATTAAATCATTCTATAATGGCAAGGCAGAGCCTGCGAAAAATGCAATGCCGCCTTCCGTTGAAGGATATAACGATGATATTAAAGATTATGAATACGACCTTGATAAAGCTAAAGCATTATTGAAAGAAGCTGGATATGAAAAAGGATTTACAATGGACCTATGGGCAATGCCTGTAGCACGTCTGTATATGCCTGAGGCTCAAAAGGTAGCTGAGGTAATTCAGGAAAGCTTCAGCAAAATTGGTGTTAAAGCTAATATTAAATCGGTTGACTGGGCTACTTACTTAGATAAGGCAGCCAAGGGTGAATTTGATGCATATATGCTTGGCTGGACAGGGGACAATGGAGATGCTGACAACTTCCTGTACACCCTTCTTGACAAAGACAGCATTGGTGCAAATAACTACTCTTATTACAAGAACGATCAGCTTCACGACATTCTAATTAAGGCGCAAACAGAAACAGATCAGGCAAAACGTAATGAACTTTACAAGCAAGCACAGGTTATCATTCACGATGACGCTCCATGGGTACCGCTTGTACACTCCAGACCTCTATTAGCAGCAGTAAAAGACCTGTCTGGATATCTTCCTCATCCAACTGGATCTGAAGCATTGACAAACGTTGAGTTCAAATAATTTCAGCCGGAAGGGGAGCTCTGTCTCCCCTTTTGTTACTCTTAGCTTTTATAAATTAGAATAAATAGCTCTAGTTCCGGCACCCAAACGAGTGCTTAAACTTTTGAAAGAGGTGAGGGGTTTGGTTAATTACACGGTGAAACGCATTTTTTCACTTGTACCGGTTTTAATCGGGATGACCCTTGTTGTTTTTGCCATTATTCATGCCATACCGGGAAATCCCGCCCAGGTTATACTTGGACAAAGGGCAACAAAAGAGGCCATTGCCACACTGACAAGAGAACTGGGATTAAATAATCCTTGGTACATACAGTATTTTGATTACCTGAAGGCTCTGCTTCATGGAGATTTGGGAATATCAATGAGAACGAGAGGTCCAATCAATGAGGAAATTTGGCCCTACCTTGCCGCAACGCTTGAACTAACAGTGTTTGCTATGATTATTGCAGTCATTATTGGTGTAAATGCAGGCATTATAAGTGCCTGGTTTTCTAACTCCTGGTTTGATTATGCAGCAATGATTCTGGCTCTTGTAGGGGTTTCGCTTCCAATCTTCTGGCTGGGCTTGATGGGGCAGTGGGTCTTTTCTATTGAACTTGGCTGGCTTCCAACAACAGGCAGGGAAGATGTCCGGGATCCAGTAACAGCGGTAACCAATTTATATTTGATAGATACATTGCTGGCCGGAAGGTTTGATCAATTCGGGGTGGTATTTAAACATCTTATTCTTCCAAGCATGGCGCTTGCTACTATCCCTATGGCCATTATTGCAAGAATGACCCGCTCGACTATGCTCGAGGTTATGAAGTCAGACTATATCCGTACAGCGAGAGCAAAGGGTCTTAAAATGTTTTGGGTGGTTTATAAACACTCTTTGAAAAACGCCATTATTCCTGTTCTTACTATAATTGGATTGCAGACTGGACTTCTTTTAGGAGGCGCCATTCTGACTGAAACCATATTTGGATGGCCAGGAATTGGCCGGTATTTATACGATGCCATCGGCTACCGTGATTATCCAGTAATTCAGTCAGGAATTTTAATCATTGCCGGAATTTTCGTTTTGATTAACCTGATTGTTGACCTTCTATATGCATTTGTAGATCCGAGAATTAAATACACCAACTAAAAACAAGGAGGGTAAAATAGTGGCTGAATTGGCGAAAAGCACCGCTGAAATCCCCGCGGTAAAGCCTCAGGAAGAAACAGTCTCTCCCTGGAAAGAGGCATGGCAGGCATTTCGTAAAAATAGACTGGCCCTGGTGGGATTGGGCATAGTAATCTTTTTTATAATTATTGCAATTATTGCGCCGATCATTGCTCCTTTTGGATTTAAAGAACAGCAGCTTACGGAGAGACTGACGGCGCCATCTGGCAAGCATTGGTTTGGAACAGATGATTTTGGACGAGATATCTTTTCGAGAATCGTTTACGGAGCACGGATTTCATTATGGGTTGGATTATTTTCAGTATTAGCATCTGCTGTAGCAGGAACTCTTCTCGGAATTGTAGCAGGGTATTACGGTAGATGGGCTGATTCAATAATATCGAGAATGTTTGATATTATGCTGGCATTTCCAAGCATTCTGCTGGCCATTGCAGTTGTAGCAATCCTTGGCCCTTCACTGCAAAATGCCCTAGTTGCCATTGCTGTTATTAATATACCTAACTTTGGAAGGCTAGTCCGTTCTAAAGTGCTAAGTGTAAAACAAGAGGAATATATTATGTCTGCCCGGGCGGTAGGGATGAAGGATACAAGAATCCTTCTGCATCATATCCTTCCAAACAGTGTGACACCCGTTATTGTTCAGGCTACACTAGCCATTGCAACAGCTATTATTGAAGCAGCCGCATTGGGCTTTCTTGGCCTTGGTGCCCAGGCACCTACACCTGAATGGGGGAAAATGCTCTCTGATTCCAAGCAGTACCTGGTTCAGGCACCGTGGACGCTGTTCTTTCCTGGTATTGCGATTATGCTGACAGTATTAGGCTTTAATTTAATGGGTGACGGCCTGAGGGACGTATTGGATCCGAAAATGAAACAATAAAAGGGGACTCATAGGAGTCTCCCTTTTTATGGTAGTGGATATCTAAGAAAAGAGGTGTTAAATGAAAGAAGTCAAAAGACATGCAGATTTGGACTGGATTAAGGTTTTAGCGACGCTTGTGGTTTTTCTGTATCATTGCTCAATGTTCTTTAACCAGTTTGCTTGGCATGTTAAAAACAATATAGTTAACCATACTTACATATTAGCCTTTACTCTTGCGGTAAGTGCCTGGATTATGCCTGTTTTTTTCGTAATTTCAGGCAACGGCACCGTATTTTCCCTAAGAAGCAGAAGCGGGCGCAAATACTTGAAGGAGCGGTTTTCCAGACTTGGAATCCCTTTATTATTTGGAGTATTCATTCTTTCTCCTCCCCAGGTATATATTGAAAGAATTACCCACCATCAGTTTGAGGGGTCTTTTTGGAGCTTTTTCCCCCACTATTTTGATGGAGTCTACCTGGATATTGGGGGAACAGGAAATTTTGCATTTGTTGGCCTGCATCTTTGGTACCTGCTTGTACTTCTCGTTTTCTCTATTTTTACTCTTCCTTATTTTAAAAGAATGGCGGGCAGCGAGGAAAAGGGATTTAGTTTTAAACACTACTTTTTTCTCCCATTGATATTCTTTGTTACAGCAGGCTTTTTGAACTTTCTAAACCTGGGTAGCTGGGGAATCGTCAATTATTTAGTTTTATATATCTATGGGTTTATGTATTTTTCAAGGGAGTCATTTAGAGAATTTGTAAGGGGTAAAGGAACGCTGTTTGGGGTTTTGTCCTTAGGAATGACGACTCTATTTGTATCCTGGTTTATGATAGGTTTTCCGTTAGAAGGGCCTATATCATTAGGGTATACCGCTTTGCGGGTATTAAGCTGCTGGAACTCTATTCTCTTTATCTTTTACCTGGGTGATAAGTTCCTTACCTCTTCTAACTCATTTTTAAAGTATGGAAGAAAAGCCTCTATGCCACTTTATGTTGTTCATCAGCCTGTCATTGTGTTTATTGGTTATTTCATTTATAGGCTGGACTGGCCGGTTGCTGCGAAATTAATCTTTTTAATCATAACTGCGTTTATAACCATTATGCTTATCTATCAGTTTATAATTCAAAAGAGCGGAAGATTAGTAGTTTTATTCGGGATAAAAGACAGAAAGAAAGAGTTAACTACTCATTTTAATACAAACCAACAGATGTAAAAAAGCAGGACAAAGGATGTCCTGCTTTCTCATTTAAAAGAATAGTCTTTGGATAAGCCAAACGAAACCAAGTAGAAAAATTATTACGGAACCGCCGTTAATCACTTTACGGTAATTCATTCTACCCTGGAATTTCATGAGAATAGGTACTATGATAATGACAAGGAGAAGCTGAATAAGTTCAATTCCTACGTTAAAATTGACCAGGGCAACAGCTAGATGTGACTTTGGCAGCGACATTTCCCTTAGAATGGTTGCAAAACCAAGTCCGTGAATTAGTCCAAAAAAGAAGGTAACAGCCCAGCGGTACGTAATTTGCTTTCGGAAAATGTTTTCCAGCGCAACATAGCAAATACTCAAAGCAATCAATGATTCTACTATCCTTGAAGGAAGATCGGCAATTCCTAATACCGCCAAAGTAAGAGTTATACTATGGGCGATTGTAAAAGCAGTTATAGTAGTAATGTATTGCTTCAATGTCTGCCTGCGCAGAAGAAGTGCAAACAGGAATAACAAATGGTCATATCCGGTCAGAATATGCTTGGCTCCTAGAGTTAAAAAAGAACTCCAGGATGTTGTACTATTTGTTGGGGCATGAGTGTCTGCTTTTTGAGTTGTGGCTTGTCCAGGCTGCTGCTCCTGTTGATTTTCAGCTATCTGCATCGTCCACTCCCGATTTTTCCCCTGAAGTACAGCTTCACTTACCTGGCCGTCACTATTAACCTTTAAAAAGTCTGTATAGGTATCAAAGTTTCTGCTGCCTTCATAGAAAATTCCGTCCAGAAGCTTGACCGTGTCTCCAACAGAATAGGCAGGGTATTTAAACGTAAGGGTAACAAGATCCTTATCCTTTGTTTTTTCTAATTTTAAGCTCGTAATTTTCCCCGGTTGCTGTTTGCCATTAACCTCAAGAACCACACTATCCTCAACCCATTCTTGGAATCGGATTTTATTTGCCTTTAATTCTTCCTCACTTAATTTACCGTCATCATTCTTATCTCCACCGATCCCTTCAATTACCGATAAAGCATCAATGGAGTAAATCATTTCAGTATTATTCTTCGACAAATTTAACGTTGTAAACGCTGCACTAAAGGCATGGGCAAAACCAGCCTTAGGGAAAAGCAAGCATGCTAGAAGAACACATACCGCTATTTTTCTAAAGTGTTGGGTCATCAAAAATTAGCATCCTCTCTGAAAGAACCATAGATAATTTCTATTATATAAGGATGTACAGAAAGTTTGTGTAATAAATTGTTGAAAATGGGCTAATATTCCCATAATTTATTACAGAAAATCATACAAAAATCTCATACAATCTTTACATTGAGATGGTAGTTTTAATCTGTAGGAAAACTACTATATCTTTAGGGGGAGTTTGATGGGCAAAAAGCACTTTAAAAAGTGGGGGAGTCTGGGTCTTTCTGCTTTGTTGCTTGGTGGGTCGTTTTTACCAAACCTAGCAGGTCACGCAAAAGCACAGTTTGGAAGCGTTATCATCAGTGAAGTTTATGGTGGTGGCGGTAATAGTGGTGCGATTTATAAGAATGACTTCATAGAATTATACAATCCTACTGATACAGCAATAAGTATTGAAGGATGGTCTGTACAATATGCATCAGCAGCAGGGACGAGTTATCAATTAACTAAGTTGACTGGTTCTATAAAAGCACATGGTTATTATTTAGTCCAGGAGGCACCGGGGTCTGGGAATGCAGCGGCCCTTCCCAAACCAGATGTTACAGGTAGTATAAATATGTCAGGGACTGCAGGTAAGGTTGCTCTTTCAAATAAGAATACCGCACTTATCGGTGGGATAGCGGACGGAAGTGTCGTAGACTTTGTTGGTTTTGGAAGTACAGCTAGTGAAAAAGAAGGGAACGGCACAGCACCTGCTCCTTCCAATACTACGAGTGTTGAAAGAAGAGCAAATGACAGTTCTGATCCAACTGGAGAAGGAGCCGGAAAAGGCAATGGCTGGGATACAAATGACAATACAAATGATTTTGTTGTTGCAGCTCCCAATCCGCAAAATTCAAGTTCAGCTTTGGAACCAGAACTCACTAACCCCGGAACTCCATCTGATGGCGTAACTTTCCTAAAAGATGTTCGTGACAGTGACTTAACAACGGGGCAATCAAAATTATTAGGCCAAACTGTAACTGTCGAGGGAACGGCAACTGTTTCTAATAATGTGGTAGGAGCCAAGTCTTTTTATATTCAAGATGCCACTGGCGGAGTTAACATATTCGGCAGTACTCAGGATGTAAAAGCTGGTGACAAAGTAAAAGTCACTGGACAGGTAGTTCAATATAATGGTTTGACAGAGATTTCTCCTACTTCTATAGAAGTGACAGGAAAAGGCAGCGAAATATCGCCAACTGTAGTTAATAAGCTCGCAGTCTTCGGAAACTTTAATACTGCTGAGCCTCTTGAAGGAACTCTTGTTCAAATAAGAGCAAAAGCAACCGATGTACCCGTAACTTCAACAGGAAACGTTACATTAACAGACGATGCAGGGAAAACTATTCTTGTAAGGGTATCATCAGGAACGGGCATTGACTTAACTAGTACCTTTAAGAAGGATAGTTATTATACAGTTACTGGTATTGTTGGACAATACGATTCTAGTAACCCTTATACAACCGGTTATCAGGTATACCCAAGAAGTATTTCAGATGTAAATGAATATTTCGTCTTGTCTTTGGCTCATGATCCTATTACAAAGGCCTATAGAGGAACAGACGTACAATTCACTGCTAATGCATCGGGTGCTGATAGTGTAACAGTTTACTATAAAGGTAATAACGCATCTGACTACACTGCTCTTCCGATGGCAATAGACAGCAACGGAGTGTATAAAGCAATTCTTCCGGCAGCATCTCTGCCATTAGAAGGATTTTCTTACTATATCGAAGCAAAAAATCCCTCTGATGTAAAAACTGCAGGAACAGCAGGAGTGCCATATGCAGTTTCAGTGGAAAATGATGTAGAAGGACCTGCAATAACAGGTGTCCAGCCGGTAAATAATTCAATTGTAGAAACTACTACACCAGATATCAGCTTCCAAATTAGTGATCCTAGTGGAATTGATTCTTCCAAACTATCAGTTAAGGTTGATGGTCAGGAGATGGCTTCCTCAGTGAAGGTTGTGGATGGACAGGCTACACTTGAGCTTACAAATCCACTATCTGTGGGAACTCATTCAGTTGCAGTAGGAGCGGCAGATAATAAAGGAAATTCATCCAACGCTACTTGGTCCTTTAGTGTAGCCCAGCCGTTTACCGGCGGTAACCACTACAGAGGAACAACACATAACCATACGAATATTTCTCATGACGGAGCAGGTACACCTGAAGATGCTCTTAAGGCAGGGCAGGCTCATGGCTATGACTGGTTTGCATTCTCTGACCACTCCCATGATATAGATTCAACCCTTGCCGATAAGGATACGGTTGATCATAATGGCATGCCTGAACGTAAAGGTGGCGATAACTGGCAGCTTACCAAAGATCTCGCCCAAAAATATACAAAGAATGGTGATTATGTAGTCTTCCCGGCATTTGAAATGACTTCAACAACTTGGGGCCATTCCAATGTGTTTGGAACTGATAATTTTATTGACCGTAAGATGAACAGCGGTAAATATCAGGATTTAAATCAGTATTATGCCTGGGTTCTAACCTACGATAATATTGCTGCTCAGTTTAACCATCCTGATATGTCGGCAAATGCTTTTAATAACTTTATGCCATATGACCAAAGAGTGGATAAGCTCTTTACCATGCTTGAAGTAGGTAATGGTTCTGGTAACTATGCCTATGCCAATGCTGAAAAGAAATTCTACAGTGCTCTTGATCTTGGATGGCATATAGCTCCAACGTATGGTGAGGATAACCATGATGGTACATGGGGACAAACATTAAACAGAACAGTAATCGTTTCTGAAGATCTGTCACAAGCTTCCTTGCTGCACTCGATGGAAAACATGCGGGTTTACATGGAAGAGGATCCGAACTTTAAACTGGATGTTTTAGCTAATGGACAGTACATGGGTTCAGTTGTTGACAGTAAGTCCCTGACTTTTGATATCAAAGGATCAGACCCTGTTGCAGAATCAAAATCAATGCAGGGATTTGAATATCTGCCATCAACCTATAAATCAGATGACAATATTAAAAAGGTAGAACTTATTACAAATGGTTCCAAGGTTGTTGATTCAATCGAACCTGGCACTAAAGATTTCACATGGAATCCAAAGGTAACAGTAACAGGCGGACAGCAATGGTTCGTGGTAAAAGTTACCCAAAATGACGGAGAGCGCATTTACTCTTCTCCGATCTGGACGAAAGAACAGCCAGTCGATGTACGCGTAAGCGGTCTTGAAGTTGCCGGCGATGCTATCATCTCTGGAAATCCAGCTACACTTGAAGCCGGAGTGAGCAACCTTGGTAAAACTGCATTATCCAATCTAAATGTTAAGTTTTATTACGATCAAGTAAACGAAAATAACTTAATCGGGCAAAGCCCAATAGCTCAAATTGCTGCTAAAGGGGTAGCAAAAGCGAGTGTTGTCTGGAATAATCCTGTTGCGGGTCAGCATCAACTGCTGGCGGTTGTCGATACTCCAACCGATGATAACCCTGAAGACAATACTTTCTCTAAAGACATAAATATTAAACAGGCTCTCGGTATCAAGGTTATGATTGATGCAGCCCATAAAAATGAGAATACATCAACTGATCCTGGAACCTATAAGAATAACTTTAATAGCTTTACATCACTGGTTCAGCGTGAAGGTTATACTGTTTTTGAAAATAAAAATCCTCTTACAACTGATAGTTTGAAAGATGTTAAAGTATTGGTTTTAACTCATCCTCAGATTGATTTGACTGAAGATGAAAATAAAGCCGTAGCCGAATTTGTTAAAAATGGCGGCTCATTATTCCTGACAGATAAGAGTAACTTTAACAATAACACTGATATTAACAATGACTTGCTGTTTGATATTGGCTCAAGCATTCGAATTAACAATGATGGAATCAACGATGATACGAAGGAAGGCAACTTCTGGTCAGATCCGCTAAAATCGAAATTTGCAGTGCGTCTTCATTTGCACCCTGTAGCCAATTATATTACGGACAGGGCAGATACAATTGAGTACTACAGTGGCTCGAGTTTGGAGAAGGCAGGTCACGAAGCACTTACAGATAGTGATACGGTCACTATTTTGGCAAGCGGTAATGAAACTACCTACCAGGGAAGCGTAAAGTCTGGATATACCCCATATGACACTGTTTCTGATGCAACTGGTGGTTCTGCTATTCCTGCTATTGCTTCAGAAACCATTGGCAAGGGCCGAATCGTTGTATCCGGTATGAACTTCATGAACGATAAGCAGCTTGATGAATCCTTTAGTCCAAAAGGAAACGATGAAGCAGCGTTAAACGCAGTAAACTGGCTTGCAGGACGTGGAACAGTTGTTTCAGACTTGAGTGAGGCTAGAATAGGAACAGACGGTCAGCCCGTGGTAGTAGAAGGAACAGTTACAACTGGTGCGGGAACGTTCTATGATGCCTTCTATCTTCAGGATGAAACAGGCGGTATTATGGCATTCCATGATGTTCCTGAAGGATCTTTAAAGCCAGGGGACAAAGTACGTGTTTATGGTCAGCTAAAAACTTTTGAAAACAACCGAGAACTTGAGTATACCGATTTTGCAAAAGATGTTATTAAGCTGGGGCATGTGGATCCTCTTCAGCCTCAGGAAGTGACAACAGGTGCAGCAAACAATGATGAAAATCAAGGTTTACTCGTAAAGGTAACAGGTAAGGTTGTATCAAAGTATGATGAGAATTCTTACGTAATCAATGATGGATCTGGAGATATTCTAGTCTTTACCGATGGATATATTGCCACTCAAACAGGATCTGTACCTGATTTGAAGGTTGGTCAAACCCTTCAGGCTGTAGGACTGACTGGTAAATATGCAAAAGGAAACCGGATTCGTGTTAGGGATACGAAAGAGTTAGTTCGAATTGTAGACGAAGCAGCGCCTGTTACTGAAATACAGGTTGATCCTGCCGAAGCTAATGGCAGCGATGGCTGGTACAATTCGGATGTTTCCTTCAGTCTATCAGCAACAGATAATCAATCAGGAGTTCAATCTACTCAATATCGCATAAATGGCGGTGATTGGACGGATTATACTTCACCTGTTGAATTAACCTCTGACGGTACTAACAATATTGAATACCGCAGTACAGATGTAGAAGAGAATGCAGAAGCTGTTAAGTCTTATGAAGTGAAAATTGATAAAACAGCCCCTGTTACTGTACAAAAGTTGAATCCTGAAGCACCAACTGGAAATAATGGCTGGTATAACTCAAATGTAACTTTCAGCCTCAATGCTTCGGATGAAACATCTGATATTCAAACTACATTGTATAGTATTAATGGACAAGGTTGGCAGGAGTACAAAAATCCAATTGAACTGAGAACAGATGGCGAATATACAATTGAGTATAAGAGCTATGATAATGCAGGTAATATCGAAAACAGCAACTCCTTTGTAGTTAAAATTGATAAAACTGCTCCTACCCTGAAAGTGTCTGTAGATAAGCCAGTTCTTCAGGTGCCTAACCACAAGTTGATTGATATTAAGGCATCGCTGGTTTCAGATGATAATCTTTCAGGTGTCGACTCTGTTGTCCTTGAATCTATTAAGGTCAATGAAGCTTCTGCAGATCCTTCTGATATTCAAGGTGCAGACTACGGCAAAAATGATGTGAACTTCAGCCTGCGTTCTGAGCGTAATGGTACAGGAAATGGTCGAGTTTATACGATCACTTATCTTGTTACTGACAAAGCTGGAAATACGTATAAAGCCTCAGCAACAGTTACTGTTCCAAGAGGTTTAGGCAATTAAGTAAAAAAAGGAAGTGCTCCCAGATTCAGGGGGGCACTTTTTTTGAGTTATAATACTTATGAGGGTAATTTCATTTTTTACTGGAATAAAGAAATATACTGCTTTTTCTATTACTGGGGAAGAGGACTGTGAATCTAGCACACTATTTTTTCAAGTACTTCCAAATAAGCCCACTATCAAAGCTAACCACCTACGCCCTAGCTAATTGCTAGCATTTTCCTATCCAAAAGTTACACCATTATTTTTCTATTTTCTCGATTCCATTTATTTGTTAAAGTTATAAAAATGATGAATAATATATATCTAATAAAAAGTTTAGGGGGAAGAAATGAAAATTCGTGTTTCTGCAGTTCAATACCATTTGCATACTATTAAATCCTTTGAAGATTTCGCTCGTCAAAGCGAGCATTATATAAAAACCGCGCAGGAATTTGGCGCTGAATTTGTTTTATTTCCTGAGCTCTTTACTACTCAGCTTTTATCAATTGGAAACGGGCATGGCGAAAGCCTAACAATAAATGACCTACCTTCCTATACAGAGCAATACCGTACCTTATTTTCCAACTTTGCTAAAGAGACAGGAATGCATATTATTGGAGGAACCCATGTGGTTGAGAGAGCAGGGAAGCTGTACAATACGGCTCATCTATTTTATCCGGATGGGAGGATTGCTGAACAGGCCAAACTTCATATTACTCCAACAGAAGTACATGAATGGAATATGGAAACTGGCGACTCTTTTCAGATTTTCGATACTGAAAAAGGAAAAATTGCGATCCTTACTTGCTATGATATTGAGTTTCCTGAAATTGTTCGCATGGCAAAAGCAAAAGGAGCAGATATTATCTTCTGTCCATCCTGTACTGATGACCGTCATGGCTTCCACCGTGTACGCTACACAAGCCATGCCCGTGCAGTAGAAAACCAGGTTTACGTTGTTGTAACAGGTACAGTAGGACAGCTTCCAACAGTTGACTTTATGCGTGCCAACTTCGGACAGGCTGCTATTATTACACCAAACGATATCCCCTTTCCACCAAAGGGAATCTTAGTGGAAGGTGAAATGAACGACGATATGATTGTAACGGCTGATTTAGATCTTGAACTTCTATATCAAGTCCGGGAACGGGGATCCGTTACAACATGGCGTGACCGCCGAACAGATTTATATACCGACTGGAAATAAAAATAACCCTGATGTCTGCTTGTGGAAAGAGAGTGCCTCGTGACAGGCAAAAGGCGGCCTGTACCTGCGTTGATTCTTCAAAAAAGCTTTCCTTTGTGGAGTGGAAATCAGCAGGAAAGTTTAAAAGAACTTTAATTTAAAAAATTTTAAAATTATTGACAATAATTTCTTACTGACTTAATATTCTTTTATAAGACTAACGAAACTTAATAGTACTCTTATCCAGAGAGGCGGAGGGACTAGGCCCTATGAAGCCCGGCAACCTTCAGGAATTATTCCTGAAAAGGTGCTAATTCCTGCAGGCATTCGCCTGACAGATAAGAGGAGGACAATACCCTCTTCTTACGCGAAGGGGGTTTTTTCATTTTCCCCTGCAATTTTTAAAAATGAAAATTTCAAAAAGGATGTGGGAAGATGAGCGTTTTAAAAATAGCCTTGCTTGGTTTTGGTACTGTGGGTGAAGGAGTTTACAGAAGCATTCAGTCACACGGAGAACGCCTTGAAAAAGTATTAGGAAAAAAAGTAGAAATTGTGGCTATTCTGGTTAGAAATAAACAAAAGCAAAGAAGAATTTCAGGAAATATCTTAGTTACGGATAATTTTGAAGAAATTATAAACCTCCCGCATATTGATTATATAATCGAGGCAATTGTCGGAAAAGAGCCCGCCTTTACTTACCTGAAGCGAGCGGTTGAAAAGGGAAGTAATATCATTACGGCAAATAAAGAAATGTTTGCTTATCATGGCGAGGAATTATCTCTTCTTGCAGCTGATAAGGGTGTTTCTTTAGGTTATGAGGCGACTGTCGGGGGTGGAATACCTATTATCCAGACTCTCCGTCAATTATTAAAAGTAAATAATATAAAACAAATAAAAGGTATTTTAAATGGTACATCCAATTTCATTCTTACTGAAATGCGCGAAAAAAGGGAGCCGTTTGCCAGCGTGTTAAAAACAGCGCAGGAAAAAGGCTATGCTGAAGCAGATCCCGGAAATGATGTAGAAGGAACAGATGCTTTTTATAAATTAATGGTATTAAGTAAGCTAGCTTTTGGAATCCAGCCAGAATGGAAGGATGTCCATGTGGAAGGAATAACCTCCATTACTCGTGAATGGATTGAGGAAGCTGACCGGCTTCATTTGAAATTTAAACATATTGCTTCTATTGAATGGAAGGATGGTAAAGTCATTGCATCAGTACAGCCTGTTTTAGTGGGAAAAAGCAGCCCGTTTTATGATGTAGAAGGTGTAGAAAATGCAGTAAACATAGAAGCGGACCTTGTTGGCAGCCTCACCTTAAGAGGTCCTGGTGCAGGGATGTTCCCTACGGCAAGCGCAGTAATTGAAGACCTGGCCCAATCACGACATCAAACCGATAGAGAAGCGGGAATTCCTATAAGAGACTCTTCGGCACAGGACAACCAAAAGGAAGCCAATTATTGGCTACTAGATGGGGTGAAAAAGAAGGTTGTAGATCCATCTATCGAATGGCTTAAGCAACACCCGAATAACAAATGGATTATTAAATCCAGCGTAAAAGGCTTAAATCAAATTTTGGATCAAAACCCGGGAACAGAAGCTTTTCCTGTATTAGCGGGAATCGTTGAAAAAGAATCAAGTGATTTATTTACAGCTTCTTTATAAAAAATAGCACGCGACTGCGTGCTATTTTTTTGTCATTTTTTTAGGATTTTTTAGGGCTTTCAAGTCGATTGACAGAGCTAGCTCTGTCAGCATTTTTTGATAGGAATAAACCGATTCACAAATAACATATTCTTCATCTCCGTGCCAATTCGCACCACTTGGACCAAACTCAATAGCAGGAATCCCGTGTTTTGCAAAAAACACCGTATCAGCTGTCCCGTGCTGTCCAAAATAAACGGCGGGAGTATTACTGAACTTTTCAACAATAGGGCCAAGCAGCTCAATAACAGGATGATTAGAAGGAGTATTTATTGGCTCAGCAAACATATTTACAAAAACCCTTCCTTCTGTGACACTTTCAATCTGGGCTAGGATTTCTTCTTTTGTTTGAGAAGGGAGGAAACGAATATCGAAACTCATCATACATTCTTCTGGCACCTTATTGTAGGCATCCCCAGCCTGAATCTTAGCCAAATTGATGGAAGGGCACTTGTAATAGGCGGTACTTTCTTGTGCGAAGGAAAGGTTTAGAATTTGTTCATATATGTGATATGCCTTTTCAATTGCATTGATTCCTTCCCAAGGCCGGCTTCCATGTGCTGATTTTCCTTTGACCTCTATATCCAGGCGTAATACTCCCTTAGCCTGGTGGGCAATCCCCAGCTGGGTAGGCTCAGAACATATGACAAAATCGCCTAGATAATCGTTTTCAGCCAGATATCCAGAGCAGTTCATACCGCCAATTTCCTCATCGGATACAATTTGAAGCTGAATTTTAAAGTTTAAATTCTTATCTTTTAATTCTCTCATTGCGCACATCATCGCCGCTACCCCAGCCTTCATATCAGCGGAGCCTCGACCAAAAAGTTTGCCATCCATTTCAACGGGTATAAATTGGTTAGGCTTACCGGTTACAACGTCTACATGTCCGTTGAAAATAAGAGTCTGATCTCCTTTTCCAATTTCAGAAACCAGCATTTTATAACCGTTGTTTTCGATTTTTTGAACAGGAAGCTGCTGGCCTTCGAGCCACACTCCACAAAAATCAACAGCTTTATTTGCACCTTCTTTTGTAGAGCTGTCGATGGATATTAGATCTTTTAATAAATCAATGACCATCGTTCTTAAAACCTCCAGTTTAATAGTTAGAACTATAGTTTTATACCCTATTATAGCGTGATTATCCTGCAAAATGGTGAAGATAAGCCTTTTTTTTATGTTATCCACAGTTTTATCCACACTATCCACCGTTGTTAATTCAGCACTCTACATATTTACCCACATTATCCACAGGTTTTCTTTTAGTTATCCACATTTTGTTATTAACATTCTCCGATTAAATTAAACGCTGATATAATTGGCTTTTTAATAGATATCCACAATATCAACATTATCCACAACTAAGCAAAAAGTACTATTTAATTAATGCCACTATTAGTACTGTGTTCACAGTCTTTTCAAATTTCCAATATTAATATGTTAACAAACTGTGAAAGCCCTTGTTTCTAGGGATCGATCGGCGTATATTGAAAATCAAGAAGGGTAGTAAAAAGGTTTCTTGGAGAAGGCCGGGGAAAAGATCGGTAATTTTCATGCAGAGGAATTTTGAAAAACCTTTTTACGAAAGTGGCTAAGTTTTCTGCCACATTACCTCTAGAACAATTAAGTCTTTGTAACGATTTAAACGGATTCTGAGCAGTAATTGCACAACCTCTCTTCAGAATTCGATTGAATAACTTTCTTTACCCCCTTATAAAATATTTAAAGAAGCAGGGATTCCTGCTTCTCTTTTTTTACTTATTGTTTGCGTACCCGCTGGTTAGCTGCATTTGCACGCGCTTGTGCTTCCATATCAGCCTGGTCTGCAAGTTCTCTTGAAAACTCTACATCTCTGCCGTCAGACTTCATGTCTTTAGGGACTTGAGGAAGCTTTGATTTACTTCTGGAATTGTTATTCATTATATAACCCCTTTCGAGTTTTATTTCTCAAAAGCAAAAGGTAAGGAAGCAATGTTCCGTACCTTATTTTTTGCCAATATCAAGCCAGGGATAAGTGGAAATTTCTGAGATAAGTAATATCCACAAAAGGTCAAATTTTAGTGTTTAGACCTTTTTTCTTCGAAGCCACCTGCACGGTCTGCCATTTTAAAGGCTCTTTGGTAAGTAACCTCCTGCATGCTGGTTAAGGTGAACTTGGATTTTTCTTTTTTCCTTTTTTCCATTTTGAATCCTTCCCTTCAGCTTAGTTTCAACCTTACAATTTTTGCCCAAGAGAGAGGGATTGATACAAAATGTTTATGAAAAAATATTCTTTAAAGCAGAGGAAAGCTCAGTAAACTCGAAATGAAAACCTGCATCCAGCAGTTTTTCAGGTAGAACTCTTTGCCCTTCTAGGACCAGTAAACTCATTTCTCCCAATAAGACTTTCAGGGCAAACGAAGGTGCAGGCAGCCAGTGCGGCCGATGCAGTACATTGCCCACCGTTTTCCCAAACTCATTCATCGTAACGGGGTTGGGGGCTGTAAAATTAACTGGGCCAGATAGCTGTTCATTATTAATGATAAATAAAATTCCTCTTATGACATCCTTAATATGAATCCAGGACATCCATTGTTTGCCCGATCCAATTTTCCCGCCAGCAAGAAATTTATAGGGGAAAACTATTTTTGGCAAAGCACCTTCTGATTTATCCAGTATAATACCGAAGCGGCAAAATGCAGTTCTTATACCAATGCCTGCTGCCTCATTCGCCTTATGTTCCCATTCTTTAACTGTATAAGCCAGGAAATCGTTACCAGGGTCTTTCTCTTCTTCAGTAAAAGTTTTTTGGGTGGAGGTTCCATAAAAGCCAATCGCACTGGCGTTAATGAAAACGCGGGGCTTTGAATGCAGGTTTTTAATAATTCTAAGAAGCTCTTCTGTTGCATTCAGCCTGCTTTGCAAAATTCTCCTTTTTCTTTCCTCGGACCATCTGCCACTGTTAATGGATTCGCCTGCAAGATTAATGAGTACATCTATTTGTTCGAGTTCTTCCCACGGCCTGGCGTCATCTTCAAGCCAATGAACAAACTGGAGGTTCTTTTTAGGTGAAACTGTTCCTTTTCTTCTGGTTAAAATAAAAACCTTATGTCCATTATCAATCAATTCGTCAGTTAGGGCTTTACCCACAAATCCGGTACCACCCGCAATCGCTATTCTCATAACAGACCTCCCAGCAATAATATAATTTAATTTTACAGGCAAAGTGCTAAAAAAACTTCATACGATGTGCTACATTGAAGATGAGGTGAGCTGGATGGCAGTCATTACAAAGATTACTGCACAACAGAAAAATAAAGACAGATACAATATTTTTATGGATTATGGCAAGGGTGAACAATATGCATTCAGTGTTGATGAAGAGGTCCTGATTAAACACCGTCTCAAAAAAGGGATGGAAATGGATGAGCTTTCATTAATAGAGATCAATTATCAGGATGATATTAGAAAAGCATATAACCTAGCGGTCGGGTACCTGGCAGCTAGGATCCGGTCCGAAAAAGAAATTCGGGATTATTTAAACAAAAAAGATATAGAAGATCCGGTTATTAATGAAGTGCTTCATAAATTAACTGAACAAAAATATATCAATGATCTTGATTTCGCGATAGCCTATGTCAGGACGCAAATGAATACTACTGATAAAGGAGTAAAGGTAATCCAAACAGAGTTGCGGGAAAAAGGCATTAAGAATGGTTTTATTGAAACTTCACTTAATGAATATACTTTAGAGCTTCAAATAGAAAAAGCAGTGAAGCTTTGCGAAAAATATAGCAAGAAGTACACGAATGAATCAAAACGTATGCTTAACGAAAAATTAAGAAGCATGCTAATGAGAAAAGGATATACCAATGAAGTAATCCAAATTGCTGTAAGAGAATTGGAACAGGACGATTCTCTTGATGGCGAGATGGAGGCTGTTCGACACCAAGGGGAAAAAGCCAGCCGTAAATACGCTAAATTTAGCGGTTATGAATATAAGCAAAAGGTTAAACAGGCTCTTTTTAGAAAAGGCTTTTCTTTTGAATTGATAGACCGCTATTTAGACTCGGTATCAGAGGAAGATTAAAAATCATGACATAATACTGTCATGATTTTTTGCTTTCAATAATAATTGAATCATCATCCATTTTGTCTATAATTTCTTCTGCTATCTCGCTGGCTGGTCGCAGTCGGGATGGATCTTTTATATGGTCGGTATTTTCCCAGAAGGGAGTGTCCATACCCCCCATATAAACGGCAGTAAACTTGATGCCTGAGCCTTGATATTCCTTTTGAAGACTTTCCGTAAACCCTCTAACGGCAAATTTGCTTGCTGCATAAACTGATTCATTTACCTTTCCACGGAGCCCGGCTGTAGAAATAATATTAATAATATGCCCTTTATTTAGGTGGGGGAGAAGGGCCCGGGTTAAATATATGGTTCCTAAAACATTGGTTTCTATCATTTCTTTAATTTCCATACTGTTTAATTCTACAATCGGGCCAAAGTGGCCGATACCTGCATTATTTACCAGTCCATAGACGTCAAATTGTTTGCAAAGAATATTTATTTGTCTAGTTGCATTATCTTCGTTTGAAACATCTAATTCTAGAATATCCGCATTTCCGCCTGACGCTTCAATTTCTTTTTTCACCGCCATTAATTTAACGCTTTTTCTTCCTGTTAAAATTAAATGGAAACTCTTTTTAGCAAGGAGGAGAGATAGCTCTTTTCCCAATCCTGAACCGGCTCCGGTTACAATCATTGATTTCATTTAAAATAAACTCCTTATGAAAGTGATTTTCTTTATCTATGATACAAAATTAACTATACTAAAATAAATAGATGAGATAACGACAGGTGGAATGAGGATGCAGCAGGAAAAAAGATATAGTCAAATGTCCGATTATGAATTAAAGCAAGAAATTGCCAGCCTAAAGGAAAAGGCAAGAAAGGCAGAGCAGCTTGGAATGGTAAATGAATTTGCCGTGCTTGAAAGAAAAGTTCTAATGGCTCAGTCCTATTTGTTGGATCCAAATAATTTTAATGCCGGGGATATTTATGAAATTGAAGGAGATCCTGGCGTCTATTTTAAAATTGATTATTTAAATGGAGTTTTTGCTTGGGGGTTTCGTCTGGGCGGTACAAGCGAAGAAGAGGCTCTTCCGATTTCTATGCTAAAAGCTCTAAAATAAATATCAGTGGAGCCAGGCTCCACTGATGGGTAAACCTTCTTACGAAAATAATTCGTTACTTGTATCATTTTCCCGCTGATTGGAAGCACGCATACGTTCCTGAGGGTGTGTATTAATGGTACCATCAGCCCGCTTTGATGCATATTCAGCCTTGGCTCTGGGTTCGCCCTCAAACTTATTATGACTCTGATTTGGAAAATTGGATGCTTTATTTCTCATCAGATTACCTCCAGCAAAAGAAATGGGAAACCGTGAAGAGCAAAGGAGTTCCAATGCTGACCACGTGTGTTTAGTATTTGTCCGTTAAAGCAGGGTTATGTTAAAAATAATTGGTAAAGGAGTGGTGTGCTGTTATGAATGACTATCAGGAAAGACTGACAACTATTCTCCTCGAGAAGAATGAATCTTTATCTTATGGACAGGCAAGAACCTGGGTTGAACTCCTTTGGGATGATTTTGAAACAACATACGCCCGGGCAGGCAGAGAGTACAAGGGCAGCGAAATGACTGAAAAAATTGTCCGTCAGTGGATAGAACAATACGGCAGTAAGCTTCATGAATTTGCAGGTCAGAATCCTAAATACAAAAAATATTTGGACCAGAATAAAAATACAATAAATTAATAAAACAAGCGATGACGCTGCCATCGCTTGTTTTATTAACCAGGAAGAATATCGAGTTTTTTTCGGAGCTTTTCTTCACTAAATATCCATCCGGTGTAAGACGTAATAATGTTTAAATTCTTATCTAACTGGACAACAGCTACAAAAGGATAGTAACCATTACTGCGGTATCGCAAATCGATAAATCTTACTTCATAAGATGAATCATCAAATTCATCAACTTCCCAACGATAAACAGGAGAAAAAGATAAAAAGGCAGAAAGGTTTTTATCTTTCTTAGCTGCTGCGATAACAGGAGTTTCAGGTACTGGGATTCTCTTAAAGCGATCAAGAATGGTTACCTGATTATTTTTAGCGACTCCTACAAAAAATTGATCATTATTCATCGCAGCAATTCGCCATTGATGAAACTTCATTGTAGGAGCAATGATTACCTCTGTAGCATCCGGTACTATTTTCTTTAACTCTGCCATCACTTTTCGCTTGGCAATAAAGCGTGAAATATAATATAAGAGGAGGATGGCATAAATGCTCAGGAAGATAGGTCCCGGGTGGTTTCCTCCGGCCCAAATAAAAAGACCTAGAACATGAATTCCAAAAATAAATGGGTCAAAGGTATTGATGACCCCTAGAGCAACCCATTTTCTGCTAAAGGGCCTTAAGGCTTGAGTACCATAAGCATTAAAAATATCAACAAAAACGTGGATAAATACGGCTAAAAAGGTCCACATCCAAAGGTGGAGAAGATTTGCATCGGGAAAAAAAGGATATACAACCGCCAATATAGCAAGAGGCCATAGTAGAACAGCTGGAATAGAATGGGTGACTCCTCTGTGGTTTCGAATATATACTGCATTATTCTTAAGTTTAAGAATGGTATCAATGTCCGGAATCTGAGATCCGACAATGGTTCCAATCAGTACACTGCTTGCAGTTGCATGATTTGCTGTAACGGCCGGATCCAATGTAGCAAGCCCTCCTAAAGCAAGTCCCATAACAACGTGAGTTCCTGTATCCAAAAGGACTGCCTCCTTTCTAAAAAACTAAAAATTACATTCCCTTTTTTAAATGGCAAAAATTCTTTCTTGCGAATTTTTAATTGTATGTCTAACTTAGATAGTGTATTAAAAATGGTTTTTTAAATTAGTTAGTACCAAAACGATATTATTATATTCCCTATTTATGAAATGTTTAACACTCTGGAGGAACAAAAGTGAAAGATCTGCCTTTGAAAAATTTGGAACAATTTGATATTAAAGGATTTCAGGATGATTTAATTTCCTGGTTTAAACAAGAACAGAGAAACCTGCCTTGGAGAAAAGACCAGGATCCATATAAAGTTTGGGTTTCGGAAATTATGCTTCAGCAAACAAGAGTTGATACAGTCATTCCCTATTTCAATCGCTTCATAGAGCTTTTCCCGTCCTTAAATGATCTTGCAGAAGCGGATGAAGAGAAGGTCTTAAAGGCATGGGAGGGGCTTGGTTATTACTCACGGGCCAGAAACCTTCAATCTGCTGTAAAAGAAGTAAAAGAGAATTACGAAAGTGTAGTTCCGAATACTCCTCAGGAAATTTCCAAGCTTAAGGGAGTTGGACCCTATACAGCCGGAGCAATTTTGAGTATTGCCTACGGTGTTCCTGAACCGGCTGTTGATGGAAATGTAATGAGGGTGTTATCAAGAATCCTTTCGGTTTGGGAGGATATAGCCAAGCCTTCTTCAAGAAAAATCTTTGAAGAAGCGGTAAGAGCCCTAATTTCTCATAAGGAACCATCTTTTTTTAATCAGGCTTTAATGGAATTAGGGGCGCTTATTTGTACACCTACATCACCATCCTGCTTATTATGTCCTGTCCGCGAGCATTGTATTGCTTTTCATGAGGGAGTACAGGATGAATTGCCGGTTAAGAGAAAAAAAAGCAAACAGCGTGAAGTAAGGCTTGCTGCAATGGTATTGACCGATGATAATGGCAGGTTCCTTATTCATAAGCGTCCGGATAAGGGCCTCCTTGCAAATTTATGGGAATTCCCCAATCTTGAAATCCATCATCCATTTGAAAGTGGAAAGGAACAGCTAACGGAATTTTTTAATCAAACGTTTGATTTAATTGTATCCCCCGGTAAAAATATCGGACTTATAGAACATGTTTTTTCTCATCTTATTTGGAAGATAACGGTTTATACGGGAAAATTATCGGGAAGCTTTGAAAACTCACCGGAATGGCGTTTCGTCACTTCTGAAGAAATGGAACAATATGCCTTTCCGGTTTCTCATCAGAAAATGAGAAAACTGTATAAGGAATACAATGAAAATGAAATATGAAGCGACCTTGAGGGCTAGCGCTGAAGTTTTGACAGACTTCCGAAAGCAGCCCGAGGAAAGCGGGTAGCTTCGTGACAGGAAAAAGGCAGGCTGTCCCTGCGATGGTTCTTCTTAGAAGCATTCCTTTTTGGAGCGAAACCAACAGTAAAGTTTAAAGCACCAAACAAAAAGAAGAACGCTGACTAAATTCAGCGTTCTTCTTTGCTTTAAAGTTGGTTTATTTTAGTCATAAGTAACTTCGGTTCCGTGCTCCCAATCCGCTTCGTTTCGTTTCATGCCGCCTCTATTTTCTATTTCTTCTATAATTTCACGGTGAATGGTTTGCCCCTCGCTATTAAGATAGGGAGTCATTTGTTGAAGTGAATGATGAAAAAAGGCGAGTTCACTGTCTTTCCAATCCTTAATCGACATCATTGATAATTCGGTCATATCCCTGCCTACGTACATTTTAGCTCCTCCTATCATAGAGTAATCACCTTTCAGTTTTATCCTATGAAAGGCACATACTTCTTTTTATTATTAGGTTTGAATTGTCTTCTATACCTCAAAAAGATAAAATGTAAACAAACTAAAAATACTAAAGGGGTAAGCATATGACACAAAAAGTAGCACTAGTTACCGGAAGCAGCAGAGGGATTGGACAGGCAACTGCTATTAGGCTTGCTGAAGCCGGTTATGACATGGTAATTAATTATGCCCGAAGCAAAAAATCGGCGCTGGAAACAGCAGAAAAAATAGAAGCACTTGGACGCAAGGTTTTAGTTGTAAAGGCCAATGTTGGAGATGTAGCCAAGATTAAAGATATGTTTGCTCAAATTGAACAGGAATTCGGGCGTCTTGATATTTTTGTAAATAACGCAGCATCAGGGGTTCTGCGGCCTGCAATGGAATTGGAAGAGTCTCATTGGGACTGGACAATGAATATTAACAGTAAAGCATTATTGTTCTGTGCTCAAGAGGCAGCAAGACTAATGGAAAGAAACGAGGGCGGTAAAATCGTCAGCATAAGTTCACTCGGTTCTATTCGTTATCTTGAAAACTACACAACTGTAGGTGTATCAAAAGCCGCACTTGAAGCGTTAACGAGATACCTCGCAGTGGAGCTTTCACCTAAAAATATAGTGGTAAATGCTGTTTCTGGAGGAGCAGTAGATACAGAGGCTCTTAAGCATTTTCCAAATCGGGAGGAACTTCTTGAGGAAGCGCGAAAAAAAACACCCGCAGGAAAAATGGTGGAAATTCCTGATATTGTTAATAGCGTAATGTTTCTCCTATCTGATCAGGCTAGTATGATTAGAGGGCAAACCATCATTGTTGATGGCGGAATTTCTCTATTGGTATAGGGAATCTCTGGTGTTTTTTACCAATAAATTCGAGGATAACCTTCCGCTCACCTGGTTAAATTAATGAGCGTGGAGGTGATTACAATGGCTAAATTCAACCAACAGCCTAACAAATCTCAATCAGGTACTAACATTCAAGAGGTAAGACAGCAAAATGCTCAAGCTGGTCAGGGCCAATTCGGAACTGAGTTCGCTAGCGAAACAAATGCTGCTGAAGTTAGACGCCAAAACCAACAAGCTTCTCAAGGCCAATCAAGCCAAGGCCAATTTGGTACTGAGTTCGCTAGCGAAACAAACGCTGCTGAAGTTAGACGCCAAAACCAACAAGCTTCTCAAGGCCAATCAAGCCAAAGCCAATCAAGCCAAGGCCAATTTGGTACTGAGTTTGGCAGCGAAACAAATGCTGCTGAAGTTAGACGTCAAAATCAGCAAGCTGAGTCTCGTAAAAGCCAAAGCGGCAGCCAATTCGGCCAACAATAATCATCTTTAGATTTGAAAGCACTCCTCAGGGGGTGCTTTCTTTAATTTTTAATTTCCTCACTTCCCCTTAATCATTCTAAAAAGATTTTTTACATATTATAAGGGACATGAAATCTCTTTTCGACAAAACTTCCATCTTATCGCCATAAATAGTCAAAGGAAAAAAGTTCCTATCGGAGAATTACTTAAGGAACAAATAAATGGCCGGGGTGGAGCATGGAAAACTTTAACCGTTTGGTTTCAGAACAGATGAGGACTATGGAAAAGTTACTTTTCCTTCAATCAGAACTTGAACGCTGCCAGGAAATCGAAGAGGAACTCCTTCAAATCCAGAACGGGACTGAACTGGAGAGTGTCCAATTAGAAGTAAAACGCATGAAAGAGGAATTAAAGGAAATACAGAAAACGTTTGAAAAACAAACAGAAGAAGTTATTTCCTCCTATCATCAGACAGATGAAATGATCGTTGGATAGGTCCTTTTTAATAAGAAAATATCATGTTTTTTAAAGAGTCATTGATTTTCAATGGCTCTTTTGTTTTAAATTCCCTGCCTAACCGTTATAATAATAAAAAAAGGAATTGGACTTTGTTGCCTTTTGTCGGTTTGAGCGGAATAGGATAGGTTGCAAAGCGTTCGAGAAATGAAGGTAGGGGAGAAATCATGGGCGTACCCATCGAAGGTGAGCCAATGCAAATACATAGCTATAAACACAATGGGCACATCCATAGGGTGTGGGAAGAAACAACTGTTCTGAAAGGATCGCAGAATTTGGTGATTGGCGGAAATGACCGGACTGTTGTGACTGAATCTGACGGAAGAACCTGGGTTACAAGGGAACCGGCTATTTGTTATTTCCATTCCCAATATTGGTTTAATGTGATTGGAATGATTCGGGAAGACGGAATTTACTATTACTGCAATATTAGTTCTCCATTTATTTTTGATGGAGAAGCTCTTAAATATATTGATTATGATTTGGATATTAAAGTTTTTCCGGATATGACCTTTAATCTTCTTGATGAGGACGAATATGAGCGCCACCGCCGTGAAATGAATTATCCCGAAGTAATCGACCAGATTCTAAAAGCGAATGTTGAAAAATTAATTCGCTGGATCCGCCAGCGGAAAGGTCCGTTTGCCCCTGATTTTATTGATACCTGGTATGAACGTTATTTGACCTATAGGGGTTAAATATCTTTCGTTTTTAAGCCTGTTGATGTCGGTAATCAACAGGCTTTTGTATGATGTTTATGAAAATATACTTCTATAGGCGGATATAGCAGCCTATCTTGGGTATAAAATGTATAAAATTTTTAATTTTATTAAATAAATTTGCCTTCGGCGCTAAAGCGCTTTTTTTCAGGGAAGGAGAAATAAGCTTGAGGAATATTCTTAGGTATCTTGAATTTGTAAAGCCCTACCGTTTCCAGATAATAGGCACAATTATTATTGGACTGATTAAATTTGCTATTCCTCTGATTATACCCATGTTAATTAAATATGTGGTGGATGATATTATTGGCAATCATTCTTTGTCCCAGGATGTTAAAATCTCCAAATTAATGTACCTGATGGTAGTTATGATTGTGATTTTCGTTGTTCTTCGTCCGCCAATTGAGTATTATCGTCAGTATTATGCCCAGTGGACTGCCAGTAAAATTTTATATGAAATAAGAGACCGGCTCTATACACATATTCAAAAGCTGAGCTTTAAATATTATTCAAACACACGGTCAGGGGAAATTATTTCAAGAATGATTAATGATGTTGAGCAAACCAAAACATTTGTCATTTCAGGTTTGATGAATTTATGGCTCGATATAGCTACAATTGTTATTGCAATTGGAATCATGTTTTCCTTGAATACGAAATTAACGGTTATCTCAATTGTTCTTTTCCCGCTTTATGGTTTTACCGTCAACTACTTTTTTGGAAACCTACGGAGTCTAACCAGAATTCGTTCTCAGGCTCTTGCTGAGGTACAAAGCTATTTGCATGAGCGTGTCCAGGGTATGTCGGTTATCAAAAGCTTTGCTATTGAAAAATATGAGCAGAAGCAGTTTGACAAGCAAAACCGGAATTTCCTCACAAAAGCACTTCAGCACACAAGCTGGAATGCGAAGTCTTTTGCAGTGGTCAACACCATAACGGATGTTGCACCATTGGTGGTCATTGGCTATTCTGCTTACTTAGTTATTATGCATCACCTGACTCTGGGAACGATGGTTGCCTTTTTTGCCTATATTGACAAACTTTATAGTCCGCTGCGTAGATTGGTGAATTCCTCTACAACCTTGACCCAGTCGTTTGCAAGTATGGACAGGGTATTCGAATTGATGGATGAAAAATATGATATCGTCGATCCCCCTAATGCTTTGGAATGTAAAAATGTAAGAGGGGACATTACATTCGATAATGTAAGCTTTTCTTATAATGAAAATGATGAAATGGTTCTTAAAAACATTTCCCTTGATATCAAAAGTGGAGAAACAATTGCACTTGTGGGAATGAGTGGCGGAGGAAAGTCAACCTTTGTAAGCCTTATACCGCGATTCTATGATGTTACAGAGGGAAGGATATTGCTGGATGGGATCGATATTCGAGAATTCCAGGTTCAATCCTTGAGGGATAAGATTGGTGTTGTTTTTCAGGATAATATACTTTTCAGTGAGTCTGTAAAAGAAAATATCCTCCTCGGAAAGCCCGAAGCTTCGGAAGAAGAAGTTTTCGAAGCAGCCCGAGCGGCCAATGCCCAAGAATTTATTGTTGGTCTGACAGAAGGGTATGATACCAGGGTAGGTGAAAGAGGGGTTAAGCTTTCCGGAGGACAAAAGCAGCGGATTGCAATAGCCAGGGTTTTTCTTAAAAATCCTCCGATTCTCATTTTGGATGAAGCCACTTCCGCACTTGATTTAGAGAGTGAGCACTCTATACAGGAATCTTTAGAGGAACTTGCTAAGGACCGGACAACATTTATCGTCGCTCACCGCTTGTCGACCATAACACATGCTGACAGAATCGTATTAATTGAACATGGTCAAATTGTTGAAATAGGAAGACATGACGAGCTAATGAAAAAGCAGGGAAGCTATTATAGGCTATTCCAGGTTCAACAGCTCGAACAAAAAGAAGAAACCGCAGCAGAATAATTTCTGCTGCGGTTTTTGCATTCAAAAGATAGAAAGTATAATTTTTAACCCTTATAATTGTCTAGCTCCAGCCCCGGCGAGTTTTCAGCCTTGACGGTGCTTCTGTGTATTGTAGACGACACTTGCTGAACTAGATTCCGCTTCTCTCTGCGATAAGAGAATATCTAATTCAATTGCTCGTGCGCCATAGCCTTTTTCAAAGAAGCTTATGTTCAGCTCTTCGCTAAGCTGCATGTCGTCTATTCGTAGAAGCAGTAATAGTTACAACGCGAATCGCATTTTTCTTATTGTAATGATTCTTCCTCGATGGAAATTTCATTCACACCCTGGTGGTAGGATTGGAAAGTTGTAATGAGTTTTTCCAGATGCTCTACCTGTTCTCCGTAATCAATAATGGATGCAACAATTTGCATAGTGTGGTAAAAATGCATTTCTCCACTTTCGTCAGCAGCCTCCTGGCGTGAAATAAATAGGTCGAAAAGTTCCTTCCTATTAAGGCAAAAAGCCCCTTCTTCGAATACAGTTTGCTGGCGGATTTTTCCGATAAACCGCAGCATAAGCTGTTCATGATGATTCACTATACAGTCAAGCTGGGTCTGTATCGACTGCTGAAATTCCTCAGGGAGCGCATGAAGTTCATTTTCAAAGCGATGAAGCCGTTTCAAGACATCCAATGCTTTTTTTGTTGTATAGGTCATTTGTCTGTAAAGAACCAGTTTTCGGGATTTTACAGGATCAGTTCGCTTAAAATAATTTTTTTCTTCCTTGTACATCAAATATAGCTGCCCAATTTTAATGATATTGTCTTTTAATTTATCAATATCATTTCGTAAAAGGTTGTGGTCAGAAGCATTTCGCGTGGTTAAACGAATCCAGCGCAATATTTCTTCCGTTGTATTGGATATTTTATAATAAAGCTTATTTTCATACTTGGGAGGAAGAAAAACGAGATTTACAACAAATGCTGCGATGACTCCCAGCATAATAGTTGAAAAACGAATCACGGCAAACTGGATAAAGTTATCGCCCGGTGTTTCCATAATACCGACAAGTGTTACGAGAGACAAACCGATTGTCCCTTCGAGTTTCAATTTTAAATGGAGTGTAATCGCAATGATGACTGCAAGTCCGATAACTATAAGATGATTGCTTAAGGTAAGTACAAAAAACATAGCCAGTAAAGCTCCAATTACATTCCCCTGTATTTGCTCGATAATAGACAGGTACGAACGATAAATAGTAGGCTGCACGGCAAAGATGGCTGCAATCCCTGCCATAATTGGTGACGGGGAATGGAGCAGCTGCCCTAAGTACAATGATAATACAATTGCTATTCCCGTTTTAAGGATGCGGGCGCCTAATTTCATTCTAAAATAATTCCTTTCCTGAAACTTTTACTGTTACTATAAACTCTTTTCCTAAAGATTAAACAATATTGTACTATACATTGAATGCAGATCAGTTTCAAGCAATAACCGATATTGGTGATTTTTTGTGTTCAGTTAACTTTTTCAAGTGTCGCAGAATCCCGTTTAATTAACAGGCCGTTTAATAGAACTTTTTCAAAGGAAAAACCCGGGCACCATTTTGCCCGGGTTTAAGTTGATTGCTTCATTCTGTTGATACGGATGGATCTGCTTGTTCCTTAACTGGAAGAATCTGCAGGAAGTGTTCCTGCGGACTCTCTAGCTGGGACAGAATTTCATTTGCTTCGTTGTTTTGGCCATCCTCTGAAAGTAATTGAGTGTACTTTTGGAGGAGCTCCTGAACGTCAGTTTTGCCTTTATCACCTAAAGGTGAAAGGGATACCTTAGCGCCTTTAGCGATTCTTCTTTGAAGTGCTTCTTTCGTTAATCCCATCTCCGGCTGAATCCGGACATAAACGACTCCGCCAGTCATTCCGGCACACATCCATGGTCCTGGGTCACCCAGTACGATAGCACGGCCATTCGTCATATATTCAAAAGCAAACCCTTTAATATTGGCGTTAGCACCGATATTGCCGTTTTCTGTTTCAGATAGAGGGGTGAGAATACGTCCACCAAAAACCATATCAGCACCGGAAAGGCGAATCCCCGCTCTGGCATCTGCATTGCCCTGTGCAATAAGAAGTCCTTTTTGGGCTCCGTAGCCAAACCCTTTTCCAACAGAACCATTATAATAACGGCCATTTTTGCCTTTGGATTTGAGGACTACAATACTTCCGCCAAGAGAGGTTTTTCCGATTCCATCCTGAGCGCCTCCATTAATGAGGATATTAATTCCCTCACTGTTATAAGCTCCAAGTCCGTTTCCAGGAATTGAACCTTTACGGTAAGCAAGATTTACGGCTGGAAGCTGACGATAAGCACCGTCCAATCTGCCTCTTACACGGTGACAGGAAACTCTGCTTCCGAGAACACGCTGTTCAGATGTGATGCTGTAAAATTCCCTTGAGTTATTTAATTGCTCTACACTTGAATCCAGGTATTCTGCTCCAACAGCAATTTGTTCGGTCACACCAGACATAGAAAGTGCTTCTTCAAATTTGCTGATCTCTGTTATTTCAAGAGGCTTTAACAAATAAGTTAAATCAAGCTTTTCACTTCCGCTAACTTGCTCAAGCAAATCGGACCGGCCGACTGCATCCTGGAGATTCTTAATTCCTGCTGAGGCAGCAAGAGACTTTAGCTCGTTACCAAAAGCAGTAAATAGATTCATAATACCCTGAACGGCTAAATCTAGCTGGCGCGGAACAAATCTGCGCAATCCATGATCTTTGGCCTGTGCTTCAGACTCAATTTGAGTAGCAATACCAACATGGCATGTATCCAAGTGACAGCCGCGGCAGGTAGTACATCCGATAGCAAGCATGGACAGGGTGCCAAAACCAACACGGTTAGCTCCAAGGAGCATCACTTTTAATACATCACTTGCACTTTTGATTCCTCCGTCTGCCCAAAGCTCAACCTGATTGCGGAGTCCGCTTTCTAGAAGGGCATTGTGAGCAGCTTTAACGCCAATTTCAACTGGAAGTCCTACATGCTGAAGGGCATGGATTCTCGCAGCCCCAGTACCGCCATCAAAACCACTGAGGGTAATAATATCAGCTCCAGCCTTGGCGATACCAACAGCAATTGTACCGATATTTGGAACAACAGGTACTTTAACGGCTACTTTAGCCTGGTCATTGGCTGTTTTCAATTCAAGAATCATTTGAGCTAAATCTTCAATTGAATAAATATCATGGTTATTTGAAGGAGAAATCAAATCAGAGCCGATTGTTGCATTACGGGCTTCAGCAATTTTGGCTGTTACCTTTGAACCTGGAAGGTGTCCGCCTTCACCAGGCTTTGCTCCCTGGCCAATTTTGATTTCCAATAAGTTAGACGAATTTAATAACTCGGCGTTTACTCCAAAACGTCCGGAAGCAACCTGCTGTCCTCTGGTCCTTGGATACTTTCCGAGCATATCCTTAATTTCTCCGCCTTCTCCGTTCAGGCTGACCATATTTAATCGGTTAGCACCTTCAGCATAGGCACGGAATGCTGTTTCATTCTGCGAGCCAAATGACATGGAAGAAATAAGGAACGGAAGGCTGTGCTCTCCAACGCCAATTTCTACATCTTCAGGAGAAACAGGGGCTCCGCTTCTTTTCAGAGCTGTTAAATGGCGAATAGTTGTTGGATTCTCAGTTTCCTGTTCGGTGATTTTTTCGCCATAAGCTGTATAATCACCAGTTGAAGCAACCTCGCTAATCGCTTTCCAGATTCGTGGGAACAGGTGGAAGGTCTTACCGATCCGCTCCTTTTCATTTTGGAAATCTGCTGCTCTGGCAATAGCATCTTCTTTCATACTGGTGAAATTAGACTCGAGTTCGCTTGAGCCAAAGAAATTGACGATTCCAAGGGCTTCTGCCAGCTCCTCATTTAAACCGATCGCCGAAAACAGACGGCCATATCCTCTTAATTCATGAATACCAATCGTAGAGATGACTTTTTCTAATCCCTTAGTCAGGGCTGAATACAGATTGGTTAGTGGTTTTAACGACTCATCAAGTATCGTTAAGAACATATAGTAAGGGTTAATTAAGTCTGCACCTAATCCGTATGCAGTAACAATATCATGTAGAGAACGGAGGGATGCAGAGCGCAGTAGCAAGGAACAATCACGTCTTACTTCAGCGTTAACCAAAGCCTGGCTAATGGCTGCTGTTGCAAGATGCGGGTCGATCCATAAATTATTGTCCTGATGTGCTTTAGCATCATCCAGGATCAAGAAGCTTTTTCCTGCTTTAACAGCCGTAACAGCTTCCTGGGAAAGTCTTTCGAGTGCTGCCGGAATATCTTCATTGGCATCAAAAGTTATCGACAGATATGCGGAAGCCTTCTTAATCATAAAATGCTCTGCCAGCTGGTCGAAACTTGGCTGTCCTAATACTTCAGAACAGTCAAATCCTGCCCTGCCTTCAAGAAGAAGAGGAGTGGTCAATTCAAGTACGCCACTCTCTGCTTCCCTGGCAAAAAGATTAGGGCGTTTACCGATAATTACCCTCGTGGAGAAGTGTTCCATTTCCCGGTCACGGTCAATAGCAGGGTTTGTAACTACTGCAACACTTTCCTTAATGTAATCCGGAATATTTTTTCTTTCAGGATTAAGGGCAGCTAGCGGAGCATCGTGGCCAAGCGAACGGATAGGTTCAACGCCCTTTTCGGCCATTTGCTCAATCAACTGGATATGGTCTCTTTCCCATCCGAAAGCCTTATATTGTCCATTATGAATTTTATCCGGGTAAGTCATTGTCACTTTCTTCTCCAAGACAGGAGGAGTAAGCCTCTTACCTGCATTGTTCAGATCGACACGCAATGAATACCTCTTGTAAACTTCCTCTTGATAGGAAGGATGGGCATATACAGCAAGTTTATTTCCATTCCATTTAAAACCGACCTTTTCGCCGGGTGCAAGAGGTTTTGGTTCGTTAACATACTCACTGGAAGATATGATTCCAGGTTCAGAAGAAAACAGAAAAGAAGTCTCTGTTTCTAGCATCCATAAAGGACGTAAGCCAAGCGAATCAACGCTGAATACTGCCTCGTCTCCAAATCTGGATATGATACCTGCAGGACCCTGGGCAAAGTGCCCCCAGCCTTCACGCAAATAAGTATATAAATCCTGAAGATGCTTAGGATAAGATTTTATTTCATTAATAATAGGAGGGAACATAAGATCCAAAGCTTCAAACAGGGTATAGCCATCCCGACAAATTAAAGTCTCTATTGTACGGCTAAGATCTTGAGAGTCACTTCCTCCATTCACCAGAGGAACTCCAATCATTTTTGCTTCATCCCTAAGCTTTGCAATAGTATTAATTTCTCCATTGTGGCCAAGCACACTGAAAGGCTGTACCCGGAAAAAGCTTGATAACGTGTTTGTTGAATAACGGTTATGACCAAGAGTCATAGTAGAAGCTGCCAATGGATTGGCTAGATCACTGTAATACTTCGGCAGAATATCTCCGGCTCCCATAACCTTATACACAGCATGGTGCTGGCTTAAGGAAGCAACATGAACAGCCTCATTTTGCTCTAAATCTACTAATACATCAAATAAAACTTTTGATAGTTCTTTTTCGGTTAGAGGCGAAAGGCAGGCTATTTGCCAGAATAAAGGATTTTCCTGTATGGCAATTGGGCCAAGCGCCGAGGGATCGGTTACCCTGTCTGTTTCAAAATGGAGCTGAAGGCCATATGCTTTAAGCTTACGTTTAAGTTCTTCTTTAACCACATTTGTGTCAGTTTTGCTGCTGATAAAGATATGCCCAACAATAAAACCTTCAGATAAAGCAAGAACAGGGTTAAGTCCTGCATCTGCAAGCTTTGCTTGCCAGAGTTCACGCGGAATATCGATATGGATTCCTACGCCATCACCCTCACCATTGATAAAGCCGGCACGATGGTTCATTGTTACCAAAGCATCTATACAATCAAAAATATTTTTTGATGTTGGGATGTTTTCCTTTTCAAGGCAAGCAACAATTCCACACGCATCGTGTTCCTGCTTGTAAAATTCTTTAAAAAGAGAAGGGGTCCAGTTTTTTGTCATGATATGGCTCTACAGGAATGACGCCTATAAAGCACTTTCACCTCCTAAGATATCTTGTTGTTTACTTAATGGGATATTGTGGTATTAGAAAAACTGGCGGATGCCGCAGTTTTTCTTATGCGTTCAGAATTTATAGGAATAAATTCTGTTTAGCTAAAAAAGGATTGGCTTATTATTTAGCGAGGCTGATATTTAAAGGGTTAAACAATAATAGTTTAATATTATCATATGAATTTTCAGAAATCAAATAATTATACATTTATTTGGATATGCAAGAATTAAAAAAAGGTGCAAAACTTTAAAATAACGTATAAATGTAAACGTTTTCAAAAAAATGATATAAATAAAAAGGGCATGTTAGCCACACCCTTTTTGCATAAAAAATGAATATTTATTCGTTCTTAAGTGAGGAAAATGCATTGTTCACAGCGTGGAGGGTAGCCTCAATATCTTCCTCCGTATGTGCGATTGTCATAAACCAGGCTTCATATTTGGAAGGAGCAAGATTGATCCCCTGATGAAGCATCAGCTTAAAGAACTTTGCAAACATCTCACCATTAGTATTTTTGGCCTGTTCATAGTTTTCAATCTTTTCATTTGTAAAAAATACAGTAAGAGCCCCTTTTAATCGGTTAATGGTGATTGGAATGCTGTTTTCGTTGGCTGCAGCTAAAATTCCTTCCTCTAGCATTGCTCCGAGGCGGTCAAGGTATTCATAAACGCCTTTTTGTTTTAAAACCTCAAGACAAGCAATTCCGGAAAGCATAGAGGCTGGATTTCCTGCCATCGTTCCTGCCTGGTAAGCTGGCCCGAGGGGAGCCACTTTTTCCATGACTTCTTTTTTACCGCCATAAGCGCCTATTGGAAGACCTCCTCCAATAATTTTTCCTAAAGCTGTTAAGTCAGGTGTTATACCAAGCAGGTCTTGTGCACCTCCATACATAAAGCGGAAGGCTGTAATTACTTCATCATAAATGACAAGTGCACCAGCCTCATGGGCTAGATCGTTTACCTGCTGTAAAAATCCGGGATTCGGTTCCACGATTCCGAAGTTACCCACGATTGGTTCTACTAATATTGCTGCAACTTCATTCCCCCAATGTTCAAGAGCTTCCTTAAAAGGCTCAATATCATTAAAGGGTACCGTAATGACTTCCTTTGCAATACTTTTTGGCACGCCTGCAGAATCCGGTGTTCCAAGTGTAGATGGACCGGAACCAGCAGCCACAAGGACTAGGTCTGAGTGACCATGATAGCAGCCTGCAAATTTTATGATTTTATCCCTGCCTGTATAGGCACGGGCAACCCGGATGGTCGTCATGACAGCTTCTGTTCCTGAATTGACGAAACGGACCTTGTCCATACCGGGAATAGCTTCCTTCAGCATTTTAGCTAATTTTACCTCGTGGGGAGTAGGCGTTCCGTACAGTACACCTGTTTCAGCCGCTTTTTTAATTGCCTCTGTGATATGAGGATGTGCATGGCCGGTAATAATAGGACCATAAGCTGCAAGATAATCAATATATTGATTACCATCGACGTCCCAGAAGTATGCACCCTGAGCACGTTCCATTACTACTGGTGCACCGCCGCCGACTGCCTTAAAGGAGCGGGAAGGGCTGTTTACTCCTCCCACAATATGTTCCAATGCTTCGCTATGTATTCTTTCAGAGTTTATAAATTGCATGTTTTTCCTCCTTATAAATGATACTTCACTATTCTAGCACTTTTAAAAACGATTTGGCCTGTTCCATTCTTATGTCTCTTTAATCCGAAAATTACCTATATTCTTACACCTGAAGAATATAGCTTTTAAAAAACAGGATAGTTGTGTTAATCCAATGGATTGGCTAAACTAATTTTTTGGGGTCAACCCATCATCAGGAGGAATCAAATGAAGATGAAAAATGCCATAGAAGTTGAAAATCTACGCAAAGATTTTAAAGGTTACTCTAGCAGGAGCGGATTGAAAGGTGCCTTTCGGGATCTTTTTACCCGAAATTATAAAATTGTGCCGGCAGTAAATGACATCAGCTTTTCTGTAAAGCAGGGGGAAATGGTGGGCTATATCGGTGAAAATGGAGCTGGTAAATCCACTACCATTAAAATGCTGACAGGAATCCTGACACCTACTTCCGGAAAAATTATGGTAAATGGAATGAATCCCCACCAGGAAAGGGAAAGGTTTGTTCAGACAATAGGAGTGGTTTTTGGGCAGCGTTCCCAGCTGTGGTGGGATATAGCGGTTCAGGAGTCCTTCAGGCTGTTGAAAAAAGTATATAAGGTTTCAGATGCTCACTATAACGAGCATATGAATCATGTGATTAAAACGCTCGATATTGAACCGCTTTTGGACAAGCCAGTGCGAAAGCTTTCACTAGGTCAGAGGATGCGCTGTGAACTAGCTGCAGCATTAATTCACAATCCTCCACTATTATTTTTAGATGAACCAACGATAGGACTTGATGTTCTAGTTAAATTGAAAATCCGTGAATTCCTGAAGGAGATTAATGAGAAATACAATACAACTATTTTGCTGACAACTCATGACCTCTCGGATATTGAGGCGTTATGCGAAAGGGTTGTCATGCTTGACGAAGGAAATATCATTTATGATGGAGCATTGAACAGCTTAAAGGAAAAATGGGGTGAAGGGAAAGAACTTCAGTTTCAATTTTTAAAAGACCCTGAATTGAATGCGGTTCAAAATTTAACCCGGGGGATGCCGGTTTACTGGGAATTGGATGAGAAGAAAATGGTATTCTCTGCCATGATTGAGGACAATGAGCTTGTTTCACAGACTATCGCCAAGGTTGCTGAAGCTTATCAAATAAGAGATTTGAAGATCAATGAAATCTCAACAGAAGAGATTATTCGAAATATCTATGAAAAGGGTTCTGTCTCATGAAAGGGGTGAGCCTGAATGGATAAATATATTGAGATGATCCGGATTCGCTTTTTAATGATGCTTGCTTACAGGACTAACTATTATACAGGGATTTTGATTTACGCCATTAACATTGGAGCTTACTATTTTTTATGGACAGCTATCTACGGGCATAAGACACAAATTGAAGGAATGTCAGTTGTTCAGATGACTACCTATGTAGCCATTGCCTGGATGGCAAGGGCCTTTTATTTTAACAATATCGACCGAGAGATGGCAGTTGAAATAATGGAAGGAAAGGTTGCGGTAGAACTGATCCGGCCATACAGCTATTTAATGATGAAAACCATGCAGGGGCTGGGAGAGGGTATTTTTAGACTTTTGTTCTTTTCAGTTCCCGGCATGCTGATTGTTTCGTTAATCTTTCCGGTAAAATTCACCTGGAATCCGGCTGTATGGGGACTATTTGCTGTTTCCATAGTGCTTAGCTTTCTTATCAATACACAGTTGAATTTGCTGACAGGTATTACCACGTTCTTCCTATTTAATAATTCCGGCCTGATCCGGGCCAAAAGGGTGGTAATTGACTTGTTTTCAGGTCTCCTTCTGCCTATCAGCTTTTTTCCCGGCTGGGCGCAGGGAGTCATGAAGTATCTGCCGTTTCAGGGTATCAGCTATATTCCAAGTATGATTTTTTCAAATGGATTCACCCGGCAGGCAGCTTTCCATGCCATTTTGGAGCAGGTTATCTGGGTGGTTATTTTAGTCTTGCCGATTCAGGTTTTATGGAGTTTAGCAAAAAAACAGCTTGTCATTCAGGGAGGGTAATAGATGTTTTATGGATCAATGTTTTTCCAGTATCTTGCCCAGTATATGAAGACGAGGCTTCAATATAGGGCGGACTTATTCGTTGAGATTTTTTCCGATTTACTTTCACAGGCTGTCAATTTTATCTTTATTCTAGTGGTATTCGGTCATACCAGCTTACTTGCGGGCTGGTCCAGAAATGAAATTATTTTTATTTATGGGTTTTTCCTCGTTCCATTTGCTGTTTTTTCGTCCTTTTTTAATATATGGGATTTCAACGAGCGATATATTGTAAAGGGTGAATTCGACCGTATCCTTACGAGACCGATTCATAGCTTGTTCCAGATTATTTTGGAACGTATTGAACTGGAATCACTGTTTGGAGCCGTTACAGGAATTGCGGTTATGTTTTATTCGGGCATCAAGCTTGGACTTGAAATGCACTGGTATGATCCGTTTGTGTTTCTTCTCTTTGTAATAGGAGGGGCTCTGGTTTATGGAGGGGTGTTTGTCATGCTGGCATGCATCAGCTTCTGGGCAGACGCAAGGACATCTATTATGCCGATGATGTATAATATCGGGAACTACGGACGGTATCCTGTTGATATTTATAATAAGGCAATCCGTTTTGTTCTTACGTGGATTTTGCCTTTTGCTTTCGTTGGCGTTTATCCAGCTGCTTTCTTTCTTGGAAAAAGAGAATGGACCTTCTACTCCTTTCTGACACCAGTTGTGGGAGTTGTCTTTTTTACTGTTTCTATATTTCTTTGGAATCAGGGAGTCAAAAAATACCGTGGCGCCGGAAATTAATAATGATAAAGGAAACCAGGCTGGTAAGTCTGGTTTTTTGTCGTTTAGGAAATGAAGATATTCACCTTGTGATAACTTGAATTAGGTTATTGTAATCCAGCTCCAGTGCCCGGCCCCTCGGACTTCAGAAATCAGGACTAGGAACGGCTTGGAAAGCATTATGCATCGCACGAAGGAAAAGCTTTTGTTCTTGGTACTGGCCTGTTGCTTTTTTGTATTTATTAAATCGTGTGGACATACAATGAACTGAGGGAAAAGGGAAGAAGGGGATTAGATGTTCTATGTACTGCTTGGATTAATTATTTTCTGTATTTTTATGAGTTTAAGGACTCTTTTTCAACCTTATAAGATTAATGGGAAGGTTGTCTCTATCGAGAACTTTTTATTTTTGGGAACAATTTATATGACGGTCATGGTAGGCTTTGCTCTTTTATATTCGCTTCTCCACTTGAATGGTCATCCTGTGTTAGGTGAGACAGGGACGGTTCGCCCTGCCTCTGATTTTATAGATACACTTGAATCAAGTGTTTATTTTAGTGCGATGACCTTATTCTCGGTAGGACATGGAGATATCGTCCCTTTGGGAATTGGCAGAGCAATAGCCATTTTGGAAGCCTTAATTGGTTATACCATTCCTGCTGCATTTGTGGCAAAAGCAGTATCTGATATGGAGAATTAACCGCAAGCAGTAAAATAGTTGTCTTAGGCGGTTAGATTGGATACGCTAGATATAGAAATCAAAAAATGGAGTGGTATTTATGGCTATAGAAGTTGGAAAGATGGCACCTGATTTTTCTCTTAAAGCAACGAATGGAGAAACCATCAGATTATCAGATTTAAAAGGGAAGAATGTGGTTCTTTATTTTTATCCAAAAGATATGACCCCAGGCTGTACCACTGAGGCATGTGACTTCCGCGACCAGCATGAGCAGTTCGGGGAAATTGGAGCGGTTATTTTGGGGATAAGCCCCGATCCTATTGAACTTCATAAAAAGTTTATGGAAAAATACGGACTGCCATTTCTGCTGCTTTCCGATGAAGACCACAGTGTGGCAGAAGAATATGATGTCTGGAAGCTTAAAAAGAATTTTGGAAAAGAATACATGGGGATTGAACGGAGCACCTTTGTTATTGATAAGGAAGGCAAAGTCGCAAAAGAATGGCGAAAGGTTAAAGTGAAAGGGCATGTGGAAGAAGCATTGAACTTTATTAAAGAAAAATTGTAATTTAGAATTGAAATTTTCCAGCCTATTTTTCTTTAATAAGGCGGATGTCCATGCAAAGAAACAAGTTTTGAATATCATTTTATTAGGGCATACCTCCTCAGATAGAATTTGCGGGCCAGCAATGGCCCGACTTTTTTATGTCTTAAGCGATTTAGTTTTTATAATTTTTAAAAAACCTGCGTCAGGTGTTATCATAATAGAAAAAACAGCATTTTTGAGGAGAGTATATCATGAAAATAGTGGCCTCATTTGTTCCTTCGGAAGAATTACAAAAGGATTTTAAAGGTGAATTTCCAAATATCGAGATTGAGTATTATAAAGGAATTAAAAATGCCGAAAAAGCTTATATAGATGCTGAAGTTTTTTTAACATATGGCGAGGATTTAACTCCAGAATATATAGAGCTGGCAAAAAATCTTAAATGGATTATGGTTTTGTCTGCAGGTCTGGAAAGAATGCCATTTGCAGCTTGTGCAGAGAAAGGAATTCTTGTAACGAATGCCAGAGGGATACATAAAATTCCGATGGCGGAATTTACCCTGGGTACGATGCTAGAGCATGTAAAGCAAAGGCAGCAGCTGCGAGAAAATGAATTAAATAAAAAATGGGACCGAAAATTGCCAATGGCTGAGTTATCCGGAAAAACGATTATGGTTTTAGGAATTGGGGCTATTGGAGGAGAAATTGCCAGGCTGGCTCAGGCCTTCGGTATGAAGGTAATAGGTGTGAACAGAAGCGGATCTGCAAATGAGTTTGCGAATATTACCGTTAAACTTGATAAATTGGAGGAACATTTATCGAAACCAGATTTTATAGTATCTGTATTGCCTAGCACAAGTGAGACAAAATATTTATTAAATGAAGATCATTTCAGGCAGATGAAGAAATCTGCTGTATTTATTAATATCGGCAGAGGAGATTTGGTGAGTGAAGAAATCCTGTTAAAAGCCCTGGAGGAAGAGTTTATCTCACATGCATATCTCGATGTTTTTGAAAATGAACCTTTAAAACCTGAACACCCTTTCTGGGAAATGAAAAATGTAACCGTCACTCCACACTTATCGAGTATTACAAAAAAATATCAGCCGAGAGGTTTTGAAATTTTTAAACATAATCTTCATACATATATAAATAACGGGAATGATTTTATCAATGTGATTGATTTGGAAAGGGGGTACTAAGATATGAAGATCTATACAAAGACTGGGGATAAAGGATCTACTTCACTCATTTATGGACAAAGAGTTTCCAAAAATGATGCGAGGGTTGAAGCCTATGGAACCTGTGATGAAGCAAATTCCATGATTGGGCTGGCTCTTAGTTATTTAGAAAAAGAAAGTTTTCCTGAAAAAGAAAAACTTGAACAGGTTTTCCACAGAATCCAGACAACTCTTTTTCATGTGGGAGCAGAATTGGCAACTCCAAAAGGGAAAGAAGTTAAATGGTATCTTTCTGAGGGGGATATAGAGACCATGGAAAAGCAAATAGATGAATGGGATGGTGTACTCCCTGCCCTGACCAATTTTATTCTTCCTGGTGGCCACCCTGCTGGAGCAGCTTTTCATGTAGCAAGGACGATTGCGAGAAGGGCTGAGAGATGTGCTGTCGGACTGGAAGATGAAGTCAATCCACTAGTGCTTGCTTATTTAAACAGACTGTCCGATTTACTTTTTGTAACCTCAAGATTTGTTAATGAAAAGCTTGGAGTAACAGATAAGCTGCTTCATGAGGAATAATAGCAAAGAAACGTGTATATAGTGGTAATTTTATTGACAAAAGGATCGAATTCTTAGTAAACTAATTATAACAATTATAATTTAAGAATACTTTTTGGAAAGAGGTGCATGGCGATGTCACAACCCCAATTAAAAGAAGCTTTGGATACGTTGAAAGAAACTGGAGTGCGTATTACTCCTCAACGTCATGCGATACTTGAATATTTAATAAGCTCGATGTCACACCCGACTGCAGACGATATTTATAAAGCCTTAGAAGGTAAGTTCCCTAATATGAGTGTGGCAACTGTTTATAATAACTTGAGAGTATTTCGCGAAGTAGGCCTGGTGAAGGAATTAACATACGGAGACGCATCCAGCCGTTTTGATTTTATTACTACAGACCACTACCATGTCATTTGTGAGAAATGCGGAAAAATCGTCGATTTTAGTTATCCTGGACTCGATGAAGTAGAACATCTCGCTTCTCACGTAACTGGTTTCAAAGTAGGTCATCACAGAATGGAGATCTACGGAACCTGCCCTGATTGCGCAGCAAAAGAAGCGCATTAATAAGAAGAAATAAAAGCCGATGAATTTCGGCTTTTTCTTTTTATCTGAATTCTGAACGCATCCGCCAAAAATTTTTTCTAATCAGAAACTTCAATTTAAAAATAGCTAGCCCGTGATCCGGGCTAGCTATTTTTGATTTCTTTTTCGGTTATAAGTTTCATCAAACTCTTTTCCTTCTAGTTGAGGATCAAGAGTTAGAGGCTCGTTGCAATGCATACACATATCAACCCTGCCAAGCATTTTTGTTGGCTTCCCACAGCTCGGACAAACAACCTGGATTGTTTTAGTGGAGAGCATGCCGATCCAAAAGTAAACTACAGTGCTCGCAATAATGAAAAGAAGACCTAAAATCATAAAAGTAGTCATAATTACGGGAGATGTCCGGAAAAAGATACCGCCATACATAACAATAAATCCTATAAAGATAAGGCTTAAGGCAAATGTCCGGATTTTATTTATTTTATTAGAGTATTTAGCCATCAAACGTCCCTCCTGAAAAAGACTATAACATAATTAACCGATTTGAAAAATGGATGGTGCTTAACTTCGCAGAGATTTTTGAAGGAATTTTTTTATTACTGTCGAAAGTATTAGCCTGTGAATTAAATGAAAAAAAGTTTATAATTTGTTTTTTAAAATAATCCGTCACCCCATCGGAAAATAAATGGAGGAATGAGCAATGGAGGATATCCTTCGTCCTATATATCAGGAAAGAGCCAGTCAGTTAAATACCTTGGGAGTATTACTGATAGAAAAAAAGCAGAAATATTACTATACGACAGATTCGTTTGATGCGGTTTTGCTTCTTATTGTAAAGGAAGCAGACCAGCCGTTATTTATCAAACACTATGCTTATAATGATAAAAAGGCAGCAATGCATATTGTATCTGAAGCCCAATTAAATGAATGGCTTATGTTAGGTTCCAATCGAAAAATATTTGAATGGCTTAATGATTCGAAGGTTTTATTTGATCGAAATGAGTATGTATCAAGGTTAAAAACAGAACTCCGGGAATTTCCTTTTTATGGACGAAAATTAAAAATGGGGATTGAGTTTGCGAAGTTAATTCGCCGCTATGTTGATGGCAGAGCTTTATTTGAAAATCGCCAATATCTTGATGCTTATAATCACGTTGTCCATTCCCTTCATCATCTTGCTAGGTTATCTGTAATAGAAAATGGGTTTCACTCGGAACTTACGGTTTGGCAGCAGGTTAAACAAATAGAGCCCGAAATCTTTAAGTTATATGAAGAACTGGTAAATAGTGAGGAATCTTTGGAGAAAAGGCTGGAGCTTTTATTTCTTGCCAGCGAATTTTTGATTCATTCGAGAACTCATATGGGTGCTGCTCATCTGCTTGAAATTCTTGAGGCCAGGGAATATTGGTCGTTTGATCAAATGATGAGTGAATCTGATGTTTTACCCTATTCAATCGATCTGGAAGTGCTTGTAGAGTATTTAGTAGAGAAGCATTTTATCGAAGTAGTAAACATGGAAACTAAAGGACAAGGGATATATCATAGATATTACCGTGTCGGAGAAAAATTATTGTAAAAAAACAATAAAACCTATTGACCTATGCTAAATTACTTGGTATATTAATATCCGTCGCCACGATAAGTTCTTAAAAAACTTTTCTGAGCGGCGGGTTAAAAAAGTGTTGACACGAAAGTGGTTAACATGCTATATTAATAAAGTCGCTTCTGAGCGATGAACTTAATAGACTTCACGATGCAACCTTATAATTGCTCCTGCACCAGAGCTTATTCAAGAAGAATAAGTTCAGCTCATGGCGAGGCTGCGAAGAGGCTGATTCGAAGAAGTTGACTTGCTCTTTGAAAACTAAACAAACAAAGCGTGAACAAACAAACAATAACATGATGAATTTAATTCATCAGCCAACGTAACTTTATGAGCTAAAACTCATTCTCTTTATCGGAGAGTTTGATCCTGGCTCAGGACGAACG
>NZ_JBYTCJ010000022.1:0-99644 GCF_058790155.1 Neobacillus sp. FW104-15D2 | reverse complement strand
ATCCTCGGGTCTAATTGGTATGGAAATACAAGGTGCCATGGCCATATTTACAGTCAATCTAAAAAGGATTCTGAAGCAGATGAAATAAAAGTAGAGTAAAAATGTAAACTGAAAACAAGAAAAAAGCCGGGTTAATTCCAAAAATATGGAATAAACCCGGCTTTTTTCAATTGTATTTTCTCAGTAGGACTATAAAATCGGAAGATTTTCAGTAGCCTCGTAAATGACAGACTGTTTGTGATGATAGATTAAATATAAAACTTCGAAAAAGATCTTTTTAATGTACCAGACATCTTAGCAAGTTCTTCAGAGGAAGCAAGAAGCTCCTGCATTACTGCATTTTGCTGCTCGGTTGTCGCCGCAACCTTTTCGATGCTTTCAGCCGAACTGGATGAAATGCACGCAATCTCTTCTGCTGACTCAAGAAGTAACTCCATCCGCTGGTTTGTCAGTTCCACTGCAATTTGAACGGCTTCACTTTGTTGTTTTACATTTCCTGTCGCATCAAGAATTTCGTCAAAAATCATTCCTACATTTTCGACTATCTCTCCGCCTTTATTTACTGCCTCAGCGCTATCATCCATAGCTAATGAAGCATTTGCTGTTTCCTTTGTTATATATTCAAGTATGTTTCGTATATCCCCGGCTGCACGAGCTGATTGTTCAGCAAGTTTTCTTACCTCATCAGCGACAACACCGAACCCTTTTCCATGTTCTCCTGCTCTTGCTGCTTCGATTGCAGCATTTAAGGCTAAAAGATTTGTTTGTTGCGAAATGTCTGTTATTAAGGCGGCAATTTCATTTATTTGAAGTGATTTCTCATTTAGAGTTCTGATTGCTGCAGATAGATTTAGAACCTTATCATTTATGGTAAGCATCTGAGCAGTAACATTTTCAACATACTGAGTGCCCTGCTGAACCTTTTCTTCCGTTCCTGAAGCAAGTTTTACTGCATCCTGCATACTGGATGATATATTGGATAAGTCCTGTGATACATTTTGCACCACTTCTTTTGTTTCCGTAGTGCTTGTTGCCTGGTTTTCGGCTCCTGCTGCAACTTCCAGTATCGATTGAGTAATATGTTCGTTCGCAAATGTAGATGCTTCGACGTGTCCTTTTAATGTATCAGATAAATCGCTGACTATTACTGAACTGTCCATTATTTGTTTAATTGAGTTTTGAAGACTATCGGCCAGTTCATTCATCGCCATAGCAATTTCTCCTAGTTCATCTTTACCTTTATAATCCATTCTCTCAGAAAGAAGATTTCCCTTTGCCATCTCCTTACATAAATAAACAGCTTTTTTCAATTTAGAGCTAATACTTCTGCTGACAAGAAATAATAATGCTGCAGACAGCAAACAAGCGACAATTACTGTGATTAACATGATATAAACTGTGGAAGAGGAGTCGGCTTCCATTTTAGACGTTAGAGTTGTTCTTTCCTTTAAAAGCATACCCTTTAAATTATTTAGTTTTTCAACATTATAATTTCGTAATAAGGAGGCTTTATTTTGGAGTGAAATCTGTTGAATAACGTCGACCTGCTGTCCGTTACTCTGGGCAGTTTTTACAGCTGGCTGTACCGTATTATAGAATACATCATCCATCTGTTTATTTGCGACAAGAATAGCCTTGTAAAGTTTAGTTTGATCTTGGGTTTCAAAATGATTTGCTACCTTCTCGGCGGAAGCCAGGAATTTCTTAGACTGGAGCTTGTATACCTGATCTCCTAATTCTTCCGGGTTGGTAATGAAATCGGTAAGTGCTATGTATTTTTGCTTAAAAGCGGATGACATTTCCATAAGTTCGAGAGCGTTGGTATCCTTTATTTCTACTTCATGGGAAAGATTCATTAGTCCTTTAACATTGGAGGAAATATAAATGAATGCCAGGAGAAAAAGAATAATAGTGCCTGCGAAAACGGTTGCATACTTTTGTCCAATTGATAATCTTCTCATATGTAAGTGATCCCCCTGCCGTTTGTGAAAACGGTTTAATTATTACTTTATATTGTAAATCTTTAAACCTAAATGTAAATAGATTATCAAGGGGACTTATATATTTTTTTATCTATAAAAAGCTCTTTTCATTAATTTTGCCTTTTGATTTCGGCTTTGTGGTATCTTTCCGCAATCGGGGTCTCCCTTGACCCGCTTTTCCTCAAGGATATCGGAATTTCATTAGTGAATAATCACCGTACGAAGGAACTGTGATAGCACAAGTAAGCATCCTTGAAATTAGGAGTTTCAAAAATCTAGAAACTTCTAACCTTGGACCAAATCAACAATGAATTCTAAAAAGCCATTAGAAAAACTTGGCATTCGCCAAGTCCCTTTGGCGGATGCCCTAGTTTTACTTATGCGTTCAGAATTTAAGGAAATAAATTCTGATTAACTAAAAAAAAACCACCAAGCTGGTGGTTTAAAGACTGGTCTGACGTTTAATAAGAGATTCTTTGCGCCCGTGCAGTAAAAAATACAATATCAAACCGGCAATTACAACAAACATGCCAGAGAAATAAAGAGAACTAAAACCAATTTTCGCGGCTGCCAGACCCGTTAAATAAGACCCTGTTCCAATCCCCAGGTCGAAAATGGATAAGAAAGTTGCTGTGGCAAGCCCTCTTCTGTTAGGAGGAGATTCCTGGATGGCAATTGTCTGGAGACTTGGAAAGACAGTTCCCCAGCCAAGGCCAATAAAGCCAGCAGCAATTAAAAATAAGGAAGGTCCAGTTGTTTTACTAAGCAGAAGCATTCCAATAGCAAACAAAAGAATAGATGGATAAATAATGATATTGGCACCATAAAGGTCAAACCATTTACCTGTGAAAGGCCTGCTTAACAGCAGAATAATAGCATAAACCACAAAGAAAAAGCTTGCCGTTTCTACCAGCCCAAGCTCTTTGGCAAATACTGATACAAATGAAAGAATGGAGGAATAAACCAGAGCGAATAAAGCACCTACAAGCGAAATTTTTACGGCTGATTTCTCAAATAGGTCCTGGAATCGTAGCGGAGCAGCTTTTCGTAAAACAGCCCCCGTCTTTTCCTTTGCATCAAGTTTGATCAGCCATGAGGTTAACAACCCGAAGAAGGATAAAAGGAGACCAATCACAAAGGTCCAAGTACCTCCCAAATTTTGAATCGTATTTAAACCAAGGAAAGGTCCTGCTACCATTGCCAGGTTCATTGACATGGCATAATAGCCCATGCCTTCTCCCCGTCTGGAATCAGGAATAATTTCTGCTACGATTGTTCCAACTGCGGTGGTAGCCATGCCAAATCCAATGCCATGAAAAAAACGTAAAATAAGCAGGCCTGTCAAAGTATGAGGTACAAAGTAGAAGGCTGTTGCAACAGTAAAAATAATGACTGAAGCCATTAGAATTACTTTTTCTCCTACCTTACCAATCCACTGTCCGGTAAACGGTCTTATTATGATAGCAGAAATGAGGAAGACGGTGACCACTAAACCTATTTTTGAGGCACTTCCATGCAAATCCTGTATAACATATATCGGCAGACTTACGAGTAAATAATAAAAAACTAAAAATAGAAAAAAGCTGCTTAAACAAACATTAATATAATTTCTTGTCCATAATTTTTGTTTTTCCAAATATGCAACCTCCAGTTGAATGAATAAAAAAATACAACTAGATAAATATATGCCTAAAAAGAAAAAGCAGTCAACTCAAAAAACTTGACTGCTAACATGCTTTATTCATATTTTGCTAGTATTTCACCCCATGGTGCCGGGCCTTCTTCCCGAAATCCCACTGACCTGTATAGTCTTGCTGCCTGAGTATTTTCCGGCTTATAACCAATCAAAATAATTTTAGATAGTGGCCTGTTTTTTATATCGCGAAGAATTCCCTTTAAAGCTGCTTTGCCATAACCTTTGCCCTGATGCCTTTGATCAATCATAAAACGGTAAATCCAATAGTTATAATCATCCTCGTCAATACCATACATGGCAAAACCCACCATTGTACCATCGCTATAAATAGCCATAGCTTCAAACTCAGGCAAAAACTGCATTTCTGCTATTGAGTAAAGGTTAGAGGCTACATTTTTCTCCTGATCCTTCCCTACTCTTAAGCTTGCAGCTTCTTCCCAGATCTCTTTTGTAATTTTTTTAAGTCGTATCAATTCTTTACCCCTTTCAATTAAATGAGTTATTTTCCTATATGTATATTCTTTATTTCCTTTAAACATATACTACCAAAGGTTTTGAAAGCTGCAATAGAATTAGAGCCTATGAGATATTAAAAAATAAATGAATTTCTAGGTAAAGCTCAAATGGGGATTTTGGGGATAAGCACAGTAAAACACTCCATTTGTCATATTAGATTTTAGCACTAACCTATAATCTCCCTGGATTCAGCGTTACCCCTCTGGCGAAGTCTTTTGTATAACCATGGAAAGCAGCATCGGGGTTCGGGCTATATCCGCAAAGAAGAACCAAAGGGAACAGATTAAGCTGTTTAACGCCGGACAGAAGGTTAAAAAAGAGCTAAAAACATAATCCCAATTAATTTCCTTTTAATTGCTATGGTAGATTTCACAAAAATTTAGTATGATGATGGAATGGAAAATTAATTGGACAAAGTGGGGAGCTATAAAATGGCCTTATTAACAATAGAAAACTTATCTCATACATTTGGCGACCGTACCTTATTTAAAGATGTTTCTTTCCGCCTTTTAGCAGAAGATCATGCCGGACTTGTTGGAGCTAATGGTGTCGGGAAATCTACACTAATGAACATTATCACAAACCAGCTGATCCATGATGGTGGGCGTGTTGAATGGACACCTGGTACAATTTATGGTTATTTAGACCAGCATACAGTCCTTACTTCTGGTAAAACAATGAGGGATGTTCTGCGTGATGCCTTCCTTCCCTTATTCGAAAAGGAAAAAGAACTAAATGAAGTTACAGCAAAAATGGGCGATGCAACTCCTGATGAACTTGAGATCCTATTGGAGCAAATGGGAGAAATTCAGGATGCACTGGATGCTGGCGGATTTTATTCCCTTGATATAAAAATCGAAGAAGCAGCACGCGGACTTGGTTTGGATGCCATTGGTCTTGACCGTGATGTTTCAGCACTAAGCGGGGGACAGCGTACAAAAGTTCTCCTTGCTAAACTTCTGCTTGAACAGCCTAAGGTATTATTGCTCGATGAGCCGACCAACTATCTGGATGTTGAGCATATCCGCTGGCTTGCATCTTATTTGAAAGAATATCCTTATGCCTTTATCCTGATTTCCCATGATACAGAATTCATGAATCAGGTGTCGAATACCATCTTCCATCTTGAATTTTCGAAGCTTACACGTTATACAGCAAGCTATGAAAAATTCCTTGAACTGGCCGAAATCAATAAAAACCAACATATTAATGCTTACGAAAAACAGAAGGAATTTATTAAAAAGCAGGAAGATTTCATTGCCAAAAATAAAGCACGCTATTCAACTACAGGCAGGGCGAAAAGCCGCCAGAAGCAGCTTGATCGAATTGAACGAATCGACCGGCCGGAAACAGCTGTAAAGCCTTCCTTTGAATTTAAAGAGTCCCGTTCAAGCAGCCGTTATGTATTTGAAGCAAAGAACCTGGAGATTGGGTATGATCAGGCACTTCTTCCGAAAATGGATTTTACAATCGAACGTGGTGAAAAAGTGGCCATTACTGGGTGTAACGGTGTTGGAAAATCTACTCTCTTAAAAACAATGCTTGGTAAAATTGATGCGTTGTCTGGTTCAGTGGAGCGCGGCGATTTCCTCTTTCCTTCCTATTTTGAACAGGAAGTTAAAGCAGGTAATATAACGCCAATCGATGAGATATGGAATGCTTTCCCAGGCATGGACCAGCATCAAGTACGTGCAGCTCTTGCCCGCTGCGGTTTAAAGAATGAACATATTTCTCGCCCTATGAGCCAGCTAAGCGGTGGTGAACAGGCTAAAGTTCGTCTTTGCAAGCTCCAAATGAACGAAAGCAACTGGCTTCTGTTTGACGAACCAACCAACCACTTAGATATATCAGCAAAGGCAGAATTGAAAAAGGCTCTGAAAGCCTACAAAGGAACTGTAGTGCTTGTTTGCCACGAACCAGACTTTTATGAAGATTGGGTAACTAAGGTTTGGAATGTTGAGGAATGGTCTCAACAAACAGTATAAGGAAGATTACTCTTAACCCCTGCCACTGCAGGGGTTTTTTATGTATTTCTAAAGATAACTAATTGCTATCAATCTGCTATCAGATTGATAACTGAATGTTAGCAGTCCTCATCATTTCTGCTAGCATTTTTTGTTGAAGCTTGTCGATAACAGAAAAGGCTGTCGCCTTAAGGGAGACAGCCTTTTGTTTATGTATTTTAATTCGACACAATCATTTATAGTACAACTTTCTCTCTTTCAGAAATTAATGAGAGGAGTTCAATAATTGCCTCTGAACTTTTTCCGTCGATATCCTTATCAGCCGAAAATTCTGTTACCTCGAGTCCCTTGACTCTAGGATCGGCTAAAATAGTTTTAAGAATTCCTGTAGCCTGATTCATATATAGACCTTTTTCGCTAGGAGAATAGGCTGACGGCATCACACTTTTGTGAAGAACATCCACATCAAAGTGAACAAGGATTTTGCTGGTATCAGGAATGTTGTTCAGACTTTGTTTTACTCTTTCTATATTTGTTTCTTCAAAAGGGATTATTTTGATTCCATATTCCTTGTCTGCCGATGTATGATTTCCGATGACAGTAATACTTTCCGCTGGGAAGGGCTCCTCCTGCCACCACACTTTTCTGTCCTGAGTTAAAAACCATAGCCCCATTCCTGCAGCTCCTACACACCGGTTTCCTGATGGAGCTAGTGTATCTACATGGCCGTCAAGGACCAACAAATAAACATCTTCTCCAAATACTTTTCGAAATGCTGAAAAAGTGCCGACTTCAATGCTGCAGTCTCCCCCAAGGATGATAGTAAACTCTTCTTCATTAAATAGTTGATCAGCTGTATTTAACGTTGCTTCCCACACCAATCTCGAAGCTGGCCAATTCCGTACAGGGCTGATATTATGCCTTGGAAGCCGCTCAGCCTCTGTTGTGATATTGCCATGGTCCTGCACATCAAGATCTGCCTCTCTTAATCTATCAACAAGACCTGCGTTTCGGAGTGCATCAGGTGATTGCTCTGTCCCTTTATAAAGTGCCCCGGCACTAACCGGAAGTCCAAAAATATTTATTTTCAAATCACTTCCCCCTTCACCTAAAAAACTTCAGTTTTATCAAATAAGGTTATAAAAATATCATAGCAAACAGCTTTAATTTTTAGAATATATTTCTAATTTTACAAAAAGTTACTCCTTTCTTTTTTAGATTAAAGCTATCAATAAGAGAATTTCCCTATAGTTATGGTTTATGGTAAATTTAGAAAATGAAGTAGAATTGGGGTGAAATGGTTGGAAACAAAAAAAGCATTGCCTATCTTGTTTTTAGTCATGTTTATGGTAATGGTGGGGTTTGGAATTATAATTCCCGTTCTCCCCTTCTATGCAGAAAAAATAGGAGCCAGTCCAACACAGCTCGGCCTTCTAATGGCTGTATATTCGCTAATGCAGCTTATTTTTGCTCCTATGTGGGGACGGGTCTCTGACAGAATAGGCCGAAAACCTGTAATGATGATTGGGATTGCTGGATTGTCCCTTTCTTTCTTTATGATGGGCATGGCCAATAATTTATGGATGTTATTTGCTGCACGTATTATCGGAGGTCTTCTTTCTTCCGCTAATATGCCGACAACAATGGCTTATGTTGCGGATATAACCTCAGAAGAAAATCGGGGAAAAGGTATGGGAATAATCGGAGCCGCTGTGGGCCTTGGTTTTGTATTCGGCCCAGCTATCGGCGGAGTTTTTTCGAAGACTAGTCTGAGTCTCCCTTTTTATATTTCTGGCTTTTCTGCTCTGCTCACATTAGTTCTTGTATTTCTTTTATTGAAGGAATCATCAACAAAAGAAAGCAGACTAGAAAACTCAGCAAATAAGGCCTCATTATGGACATCCTTTAGAGGGACAATTTCCATTTTATTCATCATGCAATTATTTATTTCTCTTTCCATGTCTGGATTGGAAGCAACTTTTGCTTATTTTGCAGCCAAAAAGGCAGGAATGGATACAACGCATCTTGGATATATTTTTATGATTATGGGACTTGCCGGGGCATTCGTCCAAGGCGGTCTGGTTGGCAGGCTGACAAAGAAATATGGAGAAGGTGCAGTCATTCAGGGGGGCGTCATTATTTCTGCTATTGGCTTTCTGCTCATTCTCCTTGTAGACAGTTTTGCAACTGCTGCTGTCTTCTTAACAATCTTTGGAATTGGAAATGGTGTAATTCGGCCAAGTGTTTCTTCCCTTCTAACCAAAAGATCAACTGGAGGGCATGGGAGCACCACTGGTTTATTGTCTTCCTTTGATTCCCTTGGAAGAATTGTGGGACCTCCGCTGGGAGGTTGGCTGTTTTCATTAGCGGCCGGGCTACCATATATATCAGGTGCAATTCTTTCTGCTATTGCCTTTCTTCTATATCAGGTATTTAGGGTAAAGGATACAAAGCATCAAATTGTTTCATAGCTCAAACCCTCGCATCTCTATGGTGAGGTTACTTATGAAAAAAAGCGTGTGAGAATCTCACACGCTTTTTGCAACTATATGAGAACAGATTTCTTGATAACCTGTTCTGCCAGAAGGATTTGCTTTTCAACCTCGGAAAAAGCAGTACCTCCTTGACTTTTCCTCGCATTAACCACGTTGTCAGGAAGTAAAACCGTAAAGACATCATCCTCAAACATTGGATTGAATTCTTGAAATTCCTCAAGGGTTAACTCCAATAGATACTTTTTATTCTGTATCCCATACAGTACAAGTTTTCCGATCACTTCATGGGCTTCTCTGAAAGGTAACCCTTTGTTTACAAGGTAATCAGCAATGTCAGTCGCATTTGAATAATCCTCAGTTACTGCACGATTCATCCGATGTTTATTTACCTTCATGGTCTCGATCATAGGAGCCAATAACTGCAATGCCCCTTCAAGTGTATCAATGGTATCAAGCATGCCTTCCTTATCTTCCTGCATATCTTTGTTGTAGGCTAATGGAAGCCCCTTAAGAACCGTCAGTAAACCAAACAAGTTACCATATACGCGCCCGGTTTTGGCCCTAAGCAATTCCGGCACATCAGGATTTTTCTTTTGTGGCATGATACTCGAACCAGTGCAGAAAGAATCGTCAAGTTCAATAAATTGAAACTCTTGGCTTGACCAGATAATCATTTCTTCTGACAAGCGCGAAATATGCATCATGAGTATTGAAGCATCTGATAAAAACTCAACAATAAAGTCGCGGTCACTTACCGCATCGAGACTATTAGGATAAATCTTTTCGAACCCGAGGAGCTCGGCTGTCCGCGTACGATCAATTGGAAAAGTCGTTCCAGCAAGCGCTCCTGCACCAAGCGGCAGTATATTGGTTCTTTTTATACTATCAGTAAATCTCTCCTTATCCCTTTCCATCATCCAAAAATAAGCCATTAGATGATGAGCAAAAGAAATCGGCTGTGCTCTCTGCAAATGAGTATATCCAGGAAGGATTGTAGTAATGTGGCTTTTTGCCTGAAGCAGGATTGCTTCCTGGACATTCTGCAGGAGATCAATCATTTCCTGTGTTTTTCTTTTTAAATACAAGTGCATATCAGTAGCAACCTGATCATTTCGGCTTCGGCCTGTATGAAGCTTTCCACCCACAGGTCCAATTTCATCAATTAGCATTTTTTCGATATTCATATGGATATCTTCGTTTTCAACACTAAAACTAACATTGCCCGAGATCACTTTCTCTTTGATTATCAGTAATCCGCTCTTTATTTTTTCAACATCCCCCAAGGGGATAATCTTGCATTCTCCCAGCATTTGTACATGTGCAAGACTGCCTTCAATGTCTTCTAAAGCCAGACGCTGGTCAAATTCGATTGAGGCCGTATATTTTTCTACTAATTTATTTGTTTCCTTCTCAAAACGGCCGCCCCAAAGCTTACTCATTGTATTCCTCCTAAACCTTCAAACTCTTATTTGTTTTCTCTTCCTGATGCACCTCTGCATAAACCTTAGTTGGCAGACCCCATAGTTTAATGAAGCCAACCGCGGCATTATGATCGAACATATCACCCTTTAGATATGTTGCTAGTTCTTCGTTATAAAGTGAATTAGCGGAGGTTCTGCCCACTACTGTATGATTACCTTTAAAAAGTTTGACTCGGATTTTTCCGCTTACTACTTTCTGCGTTTCATCCACAAAGGCATCAAGCGCATTTTTTAATGGCGAATACCAGAGTCCTTCATAGATAATTTTTGCCATTTGCTGGTCTATTAAGCTTTTAAATTGAGAAACTTCCCTTGGTAAAGTGAGAAACTCCAATTCTTTATGGGCATTGATTAAAATAAGAGCTGCTGGATTTTCATATACTTCACGCGATTTAATGCCTACCAGGCGATTTTCGATATGATCGATTCGGCCAACACCATGTTTTCCACCAAGCTCATTAAGTTTTTCAATTAATGGGACAAGTTCCATCTTTACACCGTTAAGGGAAACTGGTACACCCTGTTCAAAATCAATTTCGATATATTCAGCAGTATCGGGAGTTGATTCAATTGGCATTGTCCAGTCAAATGCTGCTTCAGGAGCCTCTGCCCACGGATCTTCCAGTACACCAGCTTCACATGCACGCCCCCAAATGTTAGCATCTATAGAAAATGGGTTGTCGAGATCTATTGGTATAGGAATATTATTTTCTGCTGCATAAGCTATTTCTTCGTCTCTTGTCATGCCCCATTCACGAACCGGTGCAATGACTTCGATATTTGGATTTAACGCTTGGATGGATACTTCAAAACGCACCTGGTCATTCCCCTTCCCCGTGCAGCCATGGGCAACAGCTACAGCCCCTTCAGCTTCTGCTGCTTCAACAAGCAGCTTTGAAATTAGTGGTCGGGAAAGCGCGGAGGAAAGAGGATATTTTCCTTCATACATCGCGTTTGCCTTTAATGCAGGCAGAATATATTCCTTCGCTAGAAGTTCTTTTCCATCAATCATAATGGCTTTGATTGCCCCCACATCCAATGCTTTTTGCTTAATGGCAGCCAGGTCCTTGCCTTCACCTACATCAAGTCCAAGTGCAATTACTTCATAATTGTATTTTTCCTGTATCCATTTTATCGCTACGGAAGTATCCAATCCTCCGGAGTATGCCAATACTACTTTACCTTTGCTCATAAAAAAAGCCACATCCTTTTTATAAAATATGAATTAATATGTATTCTATCGTATTTTTATACAAAATGCATTATATTTGATAAAAGTTTTTATTTTCAAAATTTTTTACGCCTATTTCTCTAAGCTTCCTTAGACATATCTTTTGGGGACATGCATACAATGTTAAACAGAAAACTTTGTATAAGGTGGCGATCAAATTGAAGTCAAGTTCAGCCAAACTATCCCTTTTCGGTCTTTTTCTCATGTTATGCGTTTATGCCTATTTGGATTCTCCTTATTCCTTTTTAAATAAACCATTTCTTTATACTAAAACAGAGCCGGTAATAAGCGTAATGAAGAATAATCGAGAACCTTCTCAAGTGCCGGTATTGGAGGAAAAGCTGGAGAGCCGTAAGGAAAAAGGCGGATATATTGTGGAGACGTACAGGGAATATGAAGTTTATAAAGATAAGGATGGAAATATTTTAAAATCCACTCCTACCTCAAAAACAGATAGCTTAAAATATAAGGATTATAACAGCATAAAAGGGCGCTAGGAGCGCCCTTTTCCTTTTTTTACTCCTTTCCTCTAAACGCCGTAATTCCAAAAACCTCATGATAGCTATAGCCGTTAAAATAAATATCCAGGTCATGAAACAAGCGGTGAAGTTTTTTCATGGCACCACGGTTATCTGAATTGGCGACTTTTTTAGCGTTTGTACGTATTTCTTCCATATCTTTTGCAAGTTTTTCATCTTTGATGGTGATTCCTTTTAAATCTTCAAGAATTTCGTTTGCTTTATCCTTTTGTTCAATATAATCGGCAGTTTCAAGTTTTCCGTAACAAAGAGTATCATTATAAAATTCATGCATACTGCCTATAAATTCATGGCTGTCTTTATCGGGAGAATTGCTGAAAACCATTAATGACTTGTCCACTGGCTTATTTACTACTTTTTTTGAAGAATCTGCTTCCCCTGTTTTTTCACTAGCCTGTGGACCCACGATTTCATGATTTTTCAAATAAGATATAACCTTATATCCTCCCCAAACCGCAGCCGCAAGCATTATTGCTGATAAAAATGTGATGATCCCATACCTTTTAAAAAACTTCATGTATCTAACTCCTTTTTCGGTACTTCCTTTATTATACATTTCATTTGCATTTTTTTCACTATTAAAAAAATTTACTCTAGCGAAAAACACTTGGACTATCCTAAAATTTTACAAAAAAAAAAAAACCTCGGCAAGCCGAGTTTAATCCTTTATTCCTGTAAGTCTGCCGTTTCTTTCCTAAAAATAAATAAGAGGATGGCAGCAAGGACAGCACAGACAGTACTGGCTCCAAATGCAGCTAAAGGTCCGTAAGCTTGCCAAAGATATCCGGCGATTATGCTGGCGGGAAGAGCAGCTATTCCAGTTATCGCATTGAATGTTCCTAATGCAGTTCCCCTTTTACCTGAAGGCACAATATCGGCAATATAAGCTTTTTGTATTCCTTCAGTTGCAGCGTAATATAAACCATAAAAGATAAACAAAATCCAAATCCCAGTGCTGCCATGGACCATTCCAAAACCTAAATAAATAAGTGCAAAAATGATATAACCGGATATAAGAATAGGTTTCCTTCCTATCCGGTCTGAGAGAATCCCAGCGGGCAGAGAAAACAGGACATAAGTTATGTTAAACACCAAATAGGCGAGCGGGATATAGGCTTCCTTCATTCCGACATTTTTAGCCTGTAAAATAAGGAAAGCATCAGATGAATTTCCCAAAGCAAACAAGGCGGAAATAAGGGTAAATCCAATGAACTCGCGGCTCATCCCCTTAAAACTTATTTTCGGCAATCCTCTGTGAATCTTTTGTTCTTTTGGCTGTTTCTCCTTCAGAAAAAAAATTAGGACAAGGACAGCCAAAATACCGGGAATTGCTGAAGCCCAAAAAACCATCCGATAATTACCTTCATAAAAAGATAGAATCAAATATGCAGCAAGCGGTCCAATCGCTGCGCCCAGTGTATCCATTGAACGGTGAAAGCCAAATGCCTTCCCCCGCTCTTCCTTGGACGTTGAATCAGCAATTAAAGCATCCCTTGGTGCGCCTCTTATCCCTTTGCCAAACCGGTCTCCAAATCTTATCAGCAGTACATGCCAGCCTGAGGAAGCTAGTCCGAATAAGGGCTTTACAAGATTTGAAAAACCGTATCCTGCAATCATTAATGGCTTTCTTTTTCCCATTTGGTCAGAAAGCCAGCCCGAAAACAGCTTAAGTATGCTTGCTGTACTCTCAGCGATACCTTCAATTATACCTATTGTTCCTACCTGGGTATGTAAGGTTCCGGCTAAAAATAAAGGAAGAATGGGAACAATCATTTCACTAGAAAGGTCTGTTAGAAGGCTTACCATACCTACCCAAAAAATGACTGAACTCATTCCGATAACCTTTTTTGTCTGAGTAGATTCCATTCCATGGCCCCCTATCCGCTGCAATAATAGTTCGGGCAGAAAGCTTTTATGCTCTCTGCCCTTCTTTTCATTTTAATATAATGTATCCAATATACCCAAGTTTTACCCCTTATTCTTTACATAGATGGCTTCAGACTTCTGAGAAACCCAAAGATTGGAAATCTCGAATACTATACCATAAATAAATGTAATCAGGAACATGGAGCCAATCATATCGAGTATTACATGTTGTTTTACAAAGAGAGTTGAAATAATGATCAGAGATCCGATTAAATGAATAGAAATATTATTTAATAGATGCTTATTCTGAAGATTCAATGATCCTAGCATAATAGAAAAGGTTGTTAGCACATGAATACTCGGAAAACAGTTATAAGGCTGGTCGTTAGCATAAATCATTTTTACCAATTGAATCATCAGGGTATTGCCCTGGGGATTAGGCCTTGGTACAGTAGTTTGAAAAAAGAAGTAGATTGTAAAACAAACTAGTTCGGCTAAAACTATCATTATTAAGGTTTTAATAAATACTCTGGTATCTTTAAAGCAAAAGTAGACAAGGTACACGAACATATAGGCATACCAGATTATATATGGAATAATGAAAACAGGAATGAATGGAATATTATGATCCAAAGAAGTAGAAATATCGGCCGGTTTTTGTGGATGTTCATTCAACACCTGATAGATTAACCCCATCACAGGCCAAACAGATAATAAAAGCAAATAGGGAGCTTTTAACAGATATTTTTTCATTTTGTATCCTCCCTTTTTCTATATGATTTAATACCTATATACCCACCAGGATATTTGTCGAATCATCTTTTATTGTATCATAAATACCCCTTCTTTGGTTTATTTTACCAATATATTACGAACCTAAAAGTGATCACTTACCCACCACTAGCCCATATACTTATTTATTAAAAGAAGCAGGAGATGTGCATATCCCCTGCTTAAAAAGTTTATTTAATTAAGTTGGCCGCTTTTTCTGCTTCCTTTATAATTCTCCCCATTAGCACACTTGCCGTTAAGTTCCGTGCGAGCCGCACACTTTGTCCCGACCAAAGTGAAAGGTACTCGGGGTTTTTTTGTTCTCCGGCCAATTTACGAATTCCTTTGGTTAGAGTGTTCTGTATTGGATATGGCGGCAGTGAATTTTCAAGATCCCTGGACCTGCGTATAAATTCATTTTCAATACCTCTTGCTAATTTGCCTGAAAAAGAACGGGTTAACACGCTCTGTGTTTCTGTTGAAGAAAGAAGCTTATCTTTATAAACCTGCTGGGCGCCGCTTTCCTGTGTAGTTAAAAAAGCAGTGCCCATTTGTACTCCTTCTGCCCCAAGGATTCTGGCAGCAAGCAATCCCCTGCCATCCATAATTCCTCCTGCTGCAATAACTGGTATTCGAACGGAATCGGAAGCTTGCGGAATAAGTGCCATTGAGCCAATTAGGCTTTCCGGGACTCCCATTGTGAATGTACCTCTATGTCCCCCAGCTTCACTTCCCTGCATTGTTACAGCGTCCATTCCTGCTTCTTCATTAAGAATGGCTTCATCCACTGTCGTAGCAGTCCCCATTACAATGATTCCTAATTCCTTTAAATCTTGAATGCTTTCTTTACTCGGCAATCCGAAAGTGAAGGAACAAACCGCTACTCCTTCCTCTTTTACAACCTGTAATTGTTCGTTAAATACATCGAAGTCCCCTTCATAGTCTGGGAAATCTGGATAATCAAAGCTTTTACCAAGCATAGAGGCCATTTCTCTTGCATGCCTAATACCTATTTCCAGCTCGTCCTGGCTAGCTTTGTAACTGGAAGGAACAAATAAGTTAATTCCAAAGGGTTTATCCGTTAGATCCCTAATTTCTCGAATCTGTTTGCGAATTTGTTCAGGGGTCATATACCCGGCACCTATCGTTCCCAGCCCTCCGGCGTTTGAAACCGCAGCTGCCAGTTCAGAAGTAGTTGGACCTCCTGCCATTGGTGCCTGAATGATTGGATAATTAATTTGGAGCAATTCCGTAATTCTTGTCTTCCACATAATGCTTCCTCCTTTTATAGAAACGTTTATTCGATTTATGTTAAGGATTCAATATCAGCTTCTTTACCAGTTACCCTGTTTTTGTTTTGTTTCCAATGAACAATTAACAGCATCGGCACTCCCAAAATAGAAAGAGCGCCCACTGTACTGAACACCATGAACGGATGATTGTAACCGAAATGATCCAGAAGGAAACCGCCGAGAGCCGGACCAGCCACCTGCCCAATCTGAGTGAAGCCCATGGCTCCAAAATATGTCCCACGGAGATTTGGTTTTGCAATCGCATCCATAAAGACATCTGTCATGGAAAACATTAATACTTCACCAATGGTAAACAGGAAAACCATAATAATCCAAACAGGGATTGATTTAGCAAACCCAAAACCTAAAAGGCTGACACTGCTAACAATATTGCCAAATAGGATACTGAAAATAGGGGAATTTTTTTTTCCTATTTTCAAAAGTGGATATTGAATAAAAATTACGATAGCTGCATTTAAAGCCAAAAGCAAAGAAAACAATTGGGCTCCGTTTTTTATAGAATCTGAGTTGGACAAGTATTGAGGAAGAGTAGAACCAAACTGTGAGTAGCCCAGTGTAGCCAAAATCAGTCCGATTAAAGAAAGCAAAAGGATGGAATCCGCCCGTGCAATTTGGACAGCTTCCTTCATAGTTACAGGTTTTTGTATGGAAGATGAAGCTGATATTTCCAATTTGGAATTTCGAAAGGTTAATACTAATGAAAGACCATAGATGATGTATACCCCCGCCGCAATAAAAAAAGGAAAGGTTGTTTTAGACGATCCCAAAAAATAACCTAGAAGGGGTCCAAATATTACCCCTAGATTAATCGCGGTATAGCGTAAATTAAAAATCGCCAGACGGTTTTTTGGTTCTGTCAGATCGGCCAGTAAAGCTCTGGAGGTTGGTTCGAAAACAGAGCGGCAAAATCCATTCATTGCGTTAATAATAAAGAACCCTGCCACGGTCTGAACTATCCCGAAGCCAACAAAAACCATTGACCATATAAAAATGCTTATATACAAAACTATTTTTCTGCCAAACCGGTCTGATAAATATCCTCCAAAAAAACTGGTGCAAATGCCAATTAAGGCACTTATAGCAATAATCATACCTGTTTTAGACGAGGAAATATGCATTACTTTCGTTAAATAAATGGCCAAAAAAGGGATGCTCATAGAAGTGGCCATCCGGCCAAACATTGTCCCAATAATAATATTCAATATTACGGGATGCAGATTTTTTAATATTTTCATTTGTTGTACTCCTGAGTTAGTTTAAAAATAATAGAATTATCTGGCTTATTTTACCCGGTTTTTGGGTATTCGGCAAATAAGTTCCTTATCATTCATATAAAGAAAAACCCCATATTCTCGGAAAAATAAGATATAATAAGTTGAATCTTTGAATAGAGAATATCCTCTAACATAAACGGAAAAAAATAATACTCTAACTAATAAACGAAAAGGAATATCCATATATGACCAAAAAGAAAATGGCCTGGATTACGGACAGTACCGTATATATGACAAAGGATTTAATAGACAATACCGATGTTTATGTTGTTCCGCTTGATATCATTTTTGGAACTGAAGCATTTCAGGATGGTATCGATTTAGACACAGAAGAACTTTATTCGCGAATAAAGAAAGAAAAAGACATCCCGAAAACCTCACAACCTTCTTCGGGCAAATTCTTAAGCTTATTTGAAAAGCTGAAGGAAGAATATGAAGGTGCAATTGCCATCCATATTTCAAGCCAGCTTAGCGGTACCCTTTACAGCTGCAAGTCAGGGGCGGAAATGGCTGAATTTACGCTTGAAACGATTGATTCCAAATCAATGGGTTATGCTATAACCTCGTTATTGAAGATGGGTATTGAATGGGAAAAAGAAGGTCTCTCTCTAGAAGAAATTTCAGCTAAACTACAGGAAGAAACAGAGAATCTTGAAAACTATATACTCCTGGGAAGCCTTGAGCAATTTTATAAAGGCGGACGAATGTCAGGTACTCAATACCTCTTAGGAAATATTCTTCAAATAAGACCTATTATCCGGATGAATCGAAATGGTGAATTTGAGCTTTATGAAAAGGTCCGTACAGAGAAGAAATCCGTGAACAGATTAATTGAACTTCTCGGTGAAAACATGGAAAAGTTTCATATTTCCGAGGTTCAAATCATGCATGGAAATGTTCCACAAAAAGCTAAAGAATTAGAACAGAAAATTAAAGCAGCTTTCCCTTCAGTTAGTACAGTAATAGGAGAAATCAGTTCCACCATTGCCGTTCATTCCGGTGAAGGAACTCTTGCTATCCAGTTTCATAAGGAATCGATAAAAGTATAAAGTACAAAGAGGTTGTTCAGTTTTGGGACAACCTTTATTTATTATGATAATAATTCAATAATATCAATCAACAAATTTAATAGAATATGTATCCCAATGGGAACGAGTAATCTGTTTGTTTTGTAAAAGGCATAACTTAAAATAATGCCAACAAAAAATAAATTTAAAAAAGCTTGCCATGATAAATGAATGGCTGAAAAAATAACCGCAGACAAGAGTATTCCTATAAATGGATTTATCCTGAGGATCAGGAATCTGGCTATGATCCTCCTAAATATAATCTCCTCTACCATTGGCGCAAAAAAGGCTGAAGATACAATTAACAAAGGAATAGCCTTTATTAAGCTATCTGAAGCTGCTCCCTCTGGTTCTATTCCCAAAAAACTCTCTTTTAATAGCACAGCAAACTTTTGGGCAGCTATTACAGCAATAAAACCTCCGATTATCCAAAGAATAGCTTTTCCAAAAGAAATCGATCTCCCTTTAAATCCAGGCTTTCCCAGATCTCTTCTTAGCATAAAAATTAATAGTATTAAAATAATAGGGAAAATCCCTAGATTTATAATTGCTCTTGTTTTTATATCAATATCAATATAATCAAGAAAGGCTTTTACTCCAAAGAGACTCATAAAGTAAATGATAAGTGCATATATTTCCGATCGTTTCATTGAAATACCTCCTTCATCCTTCATTCTTTTTTTAAAAATGAAACCCACCCCGCTTAGTGCAGGATGGGTAATTCCTTTATTTTCTTTCTGACCAGGAATACATATAGTTGGGATCTTCTATGTTACCTGCATTTTTTACTATTTTTAAAGGATGGAAAGTATCGATCATGACAGCTAGCTCTAATGTTTCTTTTTTGCCAATACTTCCTTCCGTTTTTCCAGGATGCGGTCCATGCGGAATGCCGGATGGATGAAGCGTAATGCTTCCTACCTGAATTCCTTTACGGCTCATAAAATTGCCTTCAACGTAATAAAGCAGTTCATCACTATTGACATTACTGTGATTGTACGGTGCCGGAATAGCCTCCGGATGATAGTCGTAAAGGCGCGGGACGAACGAGCAAACAACAAAATTATTCCCCTCAAATGTTTGATGAACAGGCGGCGGCTGGTGGATTCGCCCTGTTATAGGCTCAAAATCTTCAATATTAAAAGTCCATGGATAAAGATAACCATCCCAGCCAACTACGTCGAGAGGATGGTGGCCAAGGATATGAGAGTTGATACATCCCCTGGATTTGGTCAGCACCTCGAACTCGCCTTTTTGATCAAAGGTTTCTAGCTTCTCTGGCCCTCGGATGTCCCGCTCGCAAAAAGGACTGTGTTCAAGTAGCTGTCCATACTCATTCCTGTACCTTTTTGGTGTGGTGATCTGGCTGAAGGATTCAATAAACAGAATTTTGGTCGTTTCATTTCCTTCTGGAATCACCCTGTATATGGTACCGATTGGAATAATTATATAATCTCCTGGCCTGTAGGAAATAGTACCGAACATTGACTCTACCTTTCCAGACCCTTTATGAATAAAGAGCATCTCATCTCCATCGCCGTTTCGGTAAAAGCTCTCCATTGGCTCACTTACGTTAATGGTTCCAATCAGTAAATCCTGATTTCCAAGTAAATACTCCCTGGCATCTAGTGCATTACCTGTTATCGAAATATTATCAGTAATAAAATGGCGGTGTTTAAGAGCTGCCTGCTCTTCGTATTCGGGCAGATAGCTATTAACTAATTCTGCCCTTACCACTTTAGTTGGCAGGTAATGGTGGTAAAGAATGGATTGCGAACCAGAGAATCCTCGGGTACCCATAACTTGTTCTCTGTATAACGAGCCATCCTCCTTACGAAAGATTGTATGCCGTTTTTTTGGAATTTGGCCCATTTGGCGATAGAACATTTTTTCACCCCTATTTATTCTATTGTATTTTTCAAAACTCCAAGTTTTTCAATTTGTAACTCTACTTCATCCCCTGGCTGCAGCCACCGGTGTGCATCAGCTCCTAACTCAAGTATGCACCCTGTTCCTACTGTCCCTGATCCTATGATTTCCCCAGGATAAAGAGTAACCCCTGCAGAAGCCCTTTCAATCATTTCTCCAAACGAATAATATAACTCTCCCATATTTCCCTGAGATAATAATTTTCCATTTACAAATGCCTTCATTTGAAGATTGTAGCCCTTGCCTTTTCTGTCATCCTCTAATTCTTCTTTTGTTAAAATCCAAGGTCCGGTTGAAGTGGCAAAATCTTTACCTTTTGCAGGACCAAGGCCCACCTTCATTTCTTTTCTTTGAAGGTCCCTGGCACTCCAGTCGTTCAAAATCATAAATCCAAAAATATAATTTTCTGCTTCTTCTGCCGGGATATCACGACCCTCTTTTCCTATTACAGCCGCAACTTCAAGCTCATAGTCCAGCCATTCACACTCAGCGGGTTTATTAATACTTTCTTCCGGCCCTGTAATGGCCATATGGTTTGAAAAATAAAAAACGGGAATTTCATACCATTCAGGAACCATTTCCAGTCCCCGATTCTCCCTTGCTGTTTTAACATGCTGTTCAAATGCATAGAAATCACGAAAGCTTTTGGGTTTTGGCAGCGGAGCCAGCAGCTTAATACTTTCAATGGGATAAGTCCCCTTATCAGATAATTTTAAGGAAGTCAGGTCCTTTACTTTGTCTTCGTACAAGGACAATCCTTCAAGAAAATCCAGTAAATTATCAGGAAGTTCACTACATGTAGCTTCATGAATATCGATGACAAAGCCGTCCTCTGAAAGAATACCGCACCTCTGTTTTCCATCTTCTTTTAAAAAACTGATCCATTTCATTGTTATCACCTTGTTTCTGTTTTACGAATTAATTCAAATAGGTCTGCAAGCGGGTTTGTATATGTATTCCCTGCCATCCTGCCGACCGGCTTTAGCTTCTGGCTGTCAATTCTTCCGTTGTCGTACAACTCATCATTTATATGGACATGAAGAACTTTTCCTATAACAATGCTTCCTGCTCCAGGCCGATCTCCAAAGTGGAGAACCTGTTCCAGTCTGCATTCAAGATGGACGAGAGATTCTTTTATTCGAGGCGGGAAAACAGCAACACTTTTTTCCTTCGTTAATCCCGCTGCTTCTATTTCATCTACCTCGGCAGGGTATTCCGGTGCACAGTCATTCATTTGTACAGCCAAGTCCTGGCTGACAATATTGATGACAAACTCTTCTGTTTCTTCAATATTTATGAGAGTATCTTTCTTTGCACCATCCGTCCCTCTTCTCATTGGTGAAAAGCAAATCAGCATGGGATCCGCACATATGGCAGTAAAAAAACTGAAAGGTGCAGCATTTGCAATTCCGTCCTTACTGGCTGTCGATACAAATGCAATTGGCCTGGGCAAAATCGAGCCAACAAGAAGTTTATAGGCATCACGCCATTCCAAGCTTTGTGGGTTAATTTCCATGGTACATAACCCCTTTCCTTGAATAGGTATTAAGTACTTGCAGAAATCTATTATTTATCTCTCTTTGACCCAATGTGACCCTCATACCGTTTGCAATCCCAGGGATCGGCATTGGTTTTACCACAAGACCTGCCTTTAAAAGAGATTCAAATATAGCTGGGGCCTGGTCATTTAAGGGGACAAATAGGAAATTGGTTTCTGAAGGAAGCGAATTAAATCCAGCTTTTCTCAATCCGTTACTTACATATTCTCTTTCCCTAGAATTATCTTCAGAGGACCTTTGAACAAACTTCTGGTCCATCAGTGCTGCTGAAGCAGCAGCCTGTGCAAAAACATTTATATTGAATACATCCTTAGCCTTTTTTAATTCCTTTGCAGTTTCCGGGTGCATCACTCCATAGCCCACCCGCAGTCCTGCAAGTCCATATATTTTTGAAAAAGTCCTTAAGACTACAAGGTTTGGAAACTGTTCCACCAAAGGAATCGCTTCGAGGTAATCAATCGATGTTACGTACTCGGCGTAAGCTTCATCAATCACTATTAAAATATTTTCTGGGACAGAATTAATAAAATTAAGGAGTTCTATTTTTCCTGTAATTGTTCCAGTTGGATTATTAGGGTTACAGATAAAAACCATTTTTGTTTGTGGCTTAATCTTTGCTTTCATGGCATCCAAATCATGTATTCCATCCCTCAGAGGTACGGTAACAGGAATACCGCCTTCGATAACGACATTTGTTTGATACCTTGGAAATGTAGCTGCTGCCATGACAGCTTCGTCATTTTTATTGATAAAAGCTCTAGTCAAAATACGAATGATTTCATCCGATCCATTTCCAATAATAAAATGATCCTCCGGCAGCTGATGGAAGGTAGCGAGCTTTACAGCAAGATTGGTGCAGCTGCCATCAGGGTAAAAATGCATCTTTTCCGTTTCTTTTAAAATAACTTCCTTTACAACCGGCGAAAAACCATATGGATTTTCATTGTCAGACATTTTAATCATCTCTTGAACGCCATATCTTTTACAAAGCTCTTCTAGCGTTTCTCCCGTCTGGTATGGAACCATACGCTTTAATTCATTTCTCGGCTTAACTAGCATCCTAGCTTGCCACCCCCTTCTATTAGAAAAACTTGGCATTCTCAAAGTCCTTTTGGCAGCCTTAGTTTTACTTATCACGCTCAAATCGGCACATCCTCGAAAAAGCTATGCTTTTTCTTCGTGCGAGGCAAAGCTGACGTAGCTTTCCTTGTCCTGTGCTTTCGCCTGACTAGGACTTCCTCGGAAAAGCAGGTGCTTTTCCTTCGTGCGATGATAATGCTGACGAAGCCTTCCTTATCCTGTCCGTCGTGCGTTCAAAATTTTGGGATGTATATTCTGATTAGTTAAAAAAGGGAGAATATATTCTCCCTTTTTTAATCTATGAACGAATCTGCTCTATAGATTCCCACGTTTTTCTTGTTCACGCTCAATTGACTCAAACAAAGCTTTAAAGTTTCCTTCTCCAAATCCACGGGCGCCTTTACGCTGAATAATTTCAATAAATAGTGTAGGACGGTCAACAATTGGTTTTGTAAAGATTTGCAGGAGATATCCTTCATCATCCCGGTCTACCAAAATGCTTAACTCTCGCAGCTTTGCGATATCCTCGTCGATTTTTCCTACTCGCTCACCAAGTGCCTCATAATAAGAATCTGGAGTGGACAAAAACTCAACCCCGTTGTTTTTCAATGTTGCTACTGTGGAGAGGATATCCTCTGTCAGGATGGCAAGGTGCTGTACTCCAGCTCCATTGTAAAACTCAAGATATTCCTGAATTTGAGATTTACGTTTACCTTCTGCCGGCTCGTTAATCGGGAACTTTATTCTTCCTCCGTTATGCATTACTTTCGACATAAGCGCGGAGTATTCTGTACTAATATCATCATCGGTGAAGTGCTTCATTTCCTTAAAACCCATCACCTTTGAATAGTACTCTACCCACTCATCCATGCTTTCTACATTGCCAACTACGTGATCAATACCGATTAAACCTGCATCTTTAACCGGAAGGCTAAAGGTATATGGTTCAAAGCCAGGCATAAAGACACCGCTGTAATTTTTTCTTTCCACAAGAGTATGAATGGTATCACCATATGTGCCTAGGACAGCCTTTTTAACGGATCCATTAGCATCACTGAGCTCAAAAGGGGCTGCAATAGCGATCGCACCGCGCTCTACTGCTTCATGAAATGCCTTTTCTACATCATCAACAAGGAGTGCCACATCCTTTACTCCATCACCATGTGTCTTTACAAAGGATGCAATTCTGCTTTTTTCTGTTAGAGAACCTGTTATTACCAGCCTGATTTTCTTTTGCTGAAGCACATAGGAAACTGTTTCGCGGTTCCCTGTTTCTAAGCCAGAATACGCCACAGGTGTAAAACCGTATGCTGTAGCAAAAAAGTGGCATGCTTGTTTAGCATTTCCTGTGTAGATCTCAAGGTAATCGACATCTTTTACTGGAAAAAAGTCCTCCGTTAAAGTTTCTGTTTTTAAAATTTGTTCTTTCATATGTAGCCCTCCCAAGTATTTTAATTTTCTGAATTAATAGTATTAAAAATCAATTGATCTTTTCAAGAGTTCGTTCTAAAGCTAAAACGCTTTTCTGTATTAAAGAAACTTTACTTTCATCTTTTCACTTTTTGGCTTCGGCGGAATGTGTATTGCCTTTCCATTCAGCATTTCGGCAGCTTCTAACACTGCCTCGCTGATACTTGGATGAGGATAGAGAGGGAAAGTTAAATCTTCATCCCTTGCTCCCATTTCAAGGGCAATAGTTCCAGCTGTGATTAATTCAAGTGCCCCTTCACCAATCATATGGATACCAAGAATTAAATGAGTATCAAACTCGGAAACTACTTTTATAAACCCTTCTTTTTTTCCGGACAGGGTAGAATAACCGTTCGACATAAGTGGAAATTGGCCGATTTTTATATTAAGTCCCTGTTCTGCAGCCTCTTCCTCAGTTAATCCCACTGTAGCAATAGGCGGGAATGTATGAACTACTATAGGCATAAAGCGCAAGTCGATCTCAGGAGAGAGTCCAGCGATTGCTTCTGCTGCAGCTTTACCCTGACTGATTGCCTTAATTGCCAGAGGAGGACCCTCAGTTATATCTCCAATAGCATATATATTTGGCATTGAAGTTCGGCACTGCCGGTCTGCCTGAATGAATCCTGCCGAGTTCATTGCTATTCCAAGCCGGTCTGCGCCAATATCATACGTATTTGGCTTGTTTTTTGATGAAATAAATAAATGGGTGCAAGTAAGAGTTCTTTCCTCACTGCCAGATTTATAGGTAAGTATTACACCTTCCTGGTCTGTTTTAGTACTTTGTATCTCAGAATCTTTAAGAATCGTAATTTTTTCCTTCTTAAAAATTCTTTTTATTTCTTTGGATATCGCTGAATCAAAGCCAAAATCATTTTTTCCTTTTTCAAGCAAAAGGGTTACCTCAGAACCCAAGGCTCTGTAGGCCGCAGTTATTTCCAGCGCATTTACGTCACTTCCATATATCGCAAGATGTGCAGGAATTTGATCTAAAAAAGAAATCGTCCACTGATTGTGTATTCTTTTCCCGTCAAAAGAGATGCTCGGAGTCACATCAGGTTTTGCTCCTGCGGCAATAATGGCATTTTTAAACCGGTAAACCTCAAAACTGTCACCATTCTCTACTCCAATTCGATCAGCTGATAAAAAATATGCACTTCCTTTAAGGAGCTCTACTTTGTTAGCCTGGCAAAGTGCCTCAATCCCTTTTTTCAACTGATCCATTACTTTCTTCCGATTAGAGGCCTGCTTTTCCATATTTATTTTCAAATGACTAATTTCAAAACCCATATTGCCCGCACTTAAAATTTCCCGATGTTTTTTCGCCTGGGCCGCCAGAAGCTTCGAAGGAATACAGCCTTTATTTAGACAGATTCCTCCGAGTTCTTCCTTTTCAATGAGAGTAACTTTTTGGCCGAGCTGGGAAGCCCGAATAGCTGCATGATAGCCCCCTGGGCCGCCGCCAATAATGACCAAATCACGTTCATGGGCCATTTCTCCAACGACCATTTAAATCAACTCCAGTAAAAGCTTTTTAGGGTTTTTAATATACTGCGAGAATAGATTCGTAAACCTTACTGCTGTTGCCCCGTCTGCAACACGATGATCAAAGGACATCGAAATGTTCATAACAGAACGAATAGCAATCTGGTCATCCTCCATTACTACCGGCATTTTTTTTGTTTTATGAAATGAAACCAATGCAACCTGTGGATGCTGGATAATAGGCGTTGCCCCAAGGCTTCCCCCCAAAGGACCTACATTACTGATGGTAAAAGTTCCTCCTGAAATATCATGAATAGTTAACTGGTCCCTTAAGGCTTTCTGGGTTAGATCCTTCATTTCCTGATGTATTTCGCGAAGTGACTTTTTGTCGATATCTTTTACAACGGGTACAATCAAGCCATCTTCAGTATCAACTGCAACACCAATATGGTGCTCAGTTAAAAGCCTAATCCTTTCTTTCTCTTCCTCCAGCACGGCATTAAAAATCGGGTATTTCTTTAGGCAAACAGACAATGCTTTCATGAAAAATACAGTAGCTGAAATGTTTTCTTTATCTTTCTTTAACTCTTCCCGGAACTGGATCAATTCTGTTACATCTACTTCCTCAAAATGCGTACAATGGGGTATTGTGTAAACAGAATGTTGCATTTTCCTTGCTATTTGTTTTCTGCGGCCACGGAAAGGCAGTGTATTGTCCGTGTTCTTCTCTTCTTTTTCTGACACAATTTCCGGTTTTTCCTTTATGACAGTGACATATAATTCTTCCTTTTGTTTTTCTTCGTTATGTTGGCTGATGTACTGGTATACATCCTCGTCAGTAATCCTCCCTGCCGGCCCAGTTCCCTGGATTTTTTCAATTTCTACTTTATTGTCCCTTGCTATCTTTCTAGTAAATGGAGACGCAAGAATTCTTTTATCTTTTATTTGGTTACAATTATTTAGAACACCATTTGATGTTTCTAATACCTCCTGGTGAAAAGATGTTTTTTCAGGTAATGGAATGGCTGGCTGATTTACTCCTGATGCATCAGCTATTTCAAGAATTAATAATGTTGTTCCCACCTTAACCGTCTGCCCTTCTATCACCTTAAAGGCACCTACTCTTCCTGAGGCTGGCGAGGGGATTTCTGCTGTCATTTTGTCGGTTTGTACTTCAAGAAGGGGATCATCTGCCTTTACCATGTCTCCCGGCTTTACGAGAAAACAGTTGATATCAGCCTCTGTCATGCCTTCTCCAATATCATGCAGTTTAACTTCCAACTTGGTTCACCTCCTTAAAAGCGAATTACTTTTTCAATTGCATGAACGATACGTTTGGCATTCGGCAGGTAATGGTCCTCGAATCCAAAGTAAGGTACTGGTGCATCGAAGCCTGTAACTCTTTCAGCCGGTGCTTTTTGATAAAGAAAAGAGGTGTCATTGATAATCGACATAATGTCATTCCCCACTCCTCCTGTCCCATGGGCCTCATGGACAATGACGGTCCTCCCTGTTTTCTGGACAGATTCCGCAATAATATCGCGGTCGAGCGGATAAAGTGTTCTTAAATCGATTACCTCGCAGCTAATCCCTTTTTCTTTCATTTCCTCTGCTGCTTTGATGGCTGGCGGAACCATTGCACCCCAGGTGAGAAGAGTAACATCGAAGCCCTCGACCAGCTTTTTGCCTTTTCCGATTTCAATAGTATATTTTCCTTCTGGAACTTCCTCCCTGACTGACCGGTAACACCTCATTGGTTCAAGGAAAAGAACAGGATCAGGATCCTCAATTGCAGCGATCAGCAATCCTTTAGCATCGGCCGGTGAAGAAGGGCAGACCACCTTAATTCCCGGCATATGGGTAAATAGAGCTTCCGTACTGTCACAATGGATTTCTGGTGCTCTGACACCCGCACCATAAGGCGCGCGGATAACCATAGGTACAGTGAAATGCCCTAATGTTCTCATCCGAAGACGGGAAGCGTGTGTCATGATTTGTTCGTATGCGGGATAAATAAATCCAAGAAATTGAATTTCGGTGATAGGAATAAAACCATTAACGGCCATCCCTATAGCGGCTCCAATAAAACCAGCCTCACTTAATGGTGTGTCCATTACCCTTATCTCTCCGAACCTTTCCTGTAAGCCGTCTGTTGCTCGAAAAACCCCCCCGTTTTTACCGATATCTTCACCCATAAGGATGACATTTGAATTATCTTCAAGCATAATCGCCAAGGCATCGTTTACTGCCTGGATGAAGGTCAAAGTTTTCGTTCCTGTTGCCGTGCTCATTCTATTCCACCACCTATCAAGGCAAGGTATTCTTCTTTTTGCTTTTGAAGTGGCCAGACCAGTTCAGCGAAAACGTAATCAAAAATTGTGGCCGGATCAGGGGGAGGGAACGCTTCCATATCCAATACAGCCTGATCAATTTCTCTGCTTGCTTCTTCTTCAATCGACTTAATCCATTCCTCGTTATAAATCCCTTTATTTTTCATTAATCGGTCTAATCTTTTCAAAGGATCCATTTGTTCCTGGAAAATTTTACTTTCTCCCTGATTCCTGTATTTTGAGGGGTCGTCAGCAGTGGTATGGGCCCCCTTCCTCCAGGTTACAGCTTCTATTAAAGTAGGCCCTTGACCGCTTCGGGCTCTTTCTAGTGCAATTAAGGTTTCAAAGTAAACAGCGAACACATCATTTCCATCCACTCTTACTCCGGGAATATCATAGGCAAGAGACTTTTGGGCAATGGTTTTTGAATTCATTTGTTTTTCTATAGGAACAGAAATGGCATAGCCATTATTTTGATTAAAAAAGACAACTGGAGCTTTTACGACACTGGCAAAGTTTAATCCTTCATGAAAATCTCCTTCGGAAGTAGCGCCGTCACCAAAATAAACAATGGCAGCATTTTTGTTCCCTTTTAACTTTTCTGCATATGCCGCACCGGCTGCATGAGGAATTTGAGTAGCAATCGGAATTCCGGGAGGGAAAATCTTCTTTCCTTCAGGCGGGATACAGCCCTCATTTCTACCGTTCCAGAACAGCAGGATTTGCCTTAAAGAATGTCCGAAAACCATAGCTGCACCGTGGTCACGGTAGGTTGGAAATAACCAGTCGTCTTTCTTTAAAGCATGAGCGCTGCCTGCCTGGGCCGCCTCCTGTCCTTCAAAAGGGGCATATGTGCCAATTCTTCCCTGTCTTTGCAGGCTGATTGCTTTCCTGTCGAAAAGTCGCATACGGATGATATGCTTATAAAAACTTCTTATTAAATCCTCTGTAATCTGGTCGTGATATTGTTCTTTTGTAATATTGCCGTTTTGGTCGATCATTTGTATAATCGGAAAGCTGGTTTCCATTTGATCACCTTACTTTCAATGATTTAAGAACGGACCGACCATTTAGGTCGCTTTGTATGAGAGAAAAAGCTATTTCTTTTTACTCTGGCAGCAATTCTGCTTTCACAAAAATAATTTGCTGCTTCAACTGTGGTTTTACCATCTGCCTCTGCATGACGGTAAACATCTGTAAGAGTTTCATAAATAGCCCTCGTTTTTTGAAGAACTCTCTCTTTATTTGGAGAATACAGCTCATCAGCTACCTGTATTAATCCTCCTGCATTAACGATATAATCCGGTGCATATAAAATTCCCCTAGCTTGCAGCATTTTGCCATGTCTAAGTTCCAGCAGCTGATTATTAGCCGAACCTGCAATTGCCGTAACCTTTAGCAGGGGGATGGTGTCATCGTTAATAATTCCGCCAAGTGCACAAGGTACGAAAACATCTGCCGGTACAGAATAAATTTCATCACTATTTACTGCCTTTATGCTGGCTCCCATGGACTTTGCTTTTTCTGATAGCCGGTCAATAGCATCAGGATTAATATCTGTCACATATAAATCTGCCCCTGCATCAAGCAGTTGCTCTGCAACCTTGAATCCGACTTTTCCAAGGCCCTGGATGGAGTAGCTTCTTCCAGCGAGGGTATCGGATCCCCAAATGGCACGATTTGTCGCCTGGATTCCATAGATAACCCCCAGTGCAGTTGGAACGGAGGAGTCACCGCTTCCGCCATAAGCTTCATCAACCCCTACAATACAATGAGTTTCCTTCATGGCATGGACAAAGTCTTCAGGGCTGGTTCCCATATCTGTTCCCGTGTAAAAGCTCCCGTTTAAAGAGTCAACGAACTGTCCGAAAGCCCTAAATAATTCCGGGCTTTTATCCTTGGTTGGATCTCCGATAATGACTGACTTGCCACCGCCAAAGTCAACATCCGAAGCGGCACATTTATAGGTCATTCCCCTGGAGAGTCTTAGAACATCCTCGAGAGCTCCCTCGGTTGATTTATAGGGCAGCATTCGGCAGCCACCGAGAGCAGGACCCAATTGTGTACTGTGAATCGCAATAATTGCTTTTAGGCCAGTAGCCTCATCATTACAAAAAACAACCTGTTCATGTTCGCTGATTTTTTGAAAGATATCCATGCTTGTTTTCTCTCCCTTAAAGGATGATAACGCTTTCATTTTTCTTTGCCTCCAAAACCATTATTTAAAAATTAATCCATATTGCTTTGCCGCTTTAAAGTAAATTATTCCTATTAAAATACGAAAGAAACAAACCTAAAAGGCTGTTTCTTTTTTTCTAACAGATTATGGTTTTAATAATTCATAAATTTTGCTTTTTAGCAGGATGACCTGCTTCACCTCGCCAGTGCCAATAATTCCTTTTTGGGTTTCGGCCCGTACTTCGGTTATTAGCGAATTGACTGTTACACTTTTGATTTCTGCTGATATGCACACCCGCTCACCTAAAATGGAAGGAGCTAAATGTTTAACATTTACAGAAGCACCCATGCCTTCTTCCCCTTCCTCAAGGTAAGGCAGAAGCAAAAGCCTTGATGCCCACTCCATATGATGGACCAAAGAAGCAGTCGAAAAAACAGGATGTACAAGCTTTCCTTCAAAGCAGGGAAACATTTCCTCTGTAACTTCCACTTCAATACTAATAGACTGACCAACATTAATTCCTGGTTTCATCGTAAACTCCTATATTAATAGATATTTATGATAAAATTGCCCGGTCATTCGCCATTTGGACTCCACGAATCCTTTGAAATTCCAGGAGTAAGGTTTCAATGGTTAATTTTTTCTTTTCTTCTTCATCAACCTCAAAAATGATTTGTCCCTTATCCATCATAATCAGCCTGTTTCCCAGATCAATTGCCTGCTGCATGTTGTGAGTTACCATCATAGTAGTTAACTTATACCGATCAACAATTTCCCTTGTCAGGTTTGTGATCAACTCGGCTCTTGACGGGTCTAGGGCTGCTGTATGTTCATCAAGAAGAAGGATGGCCGGTTCCGTGAAGGTAGCCATTAGCAAAGATAGAGCCTGGCGTTCTCCGCCTGATAAAAGTCCAACCTTTGCGGTTAGGCGATTTTCAAGACCTAAATGCAGAGATGCCAATACTTCCTTAAAAAACTCCCGTCTGCTTCTTGTCACACCACGCCGAAAGGTTCTTGTCTTATTTCGGGAATATGCCATTGCTAAGTTTTCTTCAATTGTCATCGTTGGTGCAGTTCCTGCCATAGGGTCCTGGAATACCCGGCCGATTAGTTTAGACCTGTTGTACTCGGTCATATTCGTAACGTTTTTGCTATCAAGGTGGATTTCACCTACATCAGGAATAAGAACACCAGAAATAATATTCATTAATGTAGACTTTCCGGCCCCATTGCTTCCGATAACAGTAACAAAGTCACCAGGTTTCAGAGACAAATTCACATGATCGATCGCCATTTTTTCATCAGGGGTTCCTTCATTAAACACCTTATGAATTTGATTTAATTGCAGCATGATTATCCCCCTTTCGGTCGGCTGGGATAGGAACAATATTCATTCGCTCTATTTTCCTGCGTGCTTTTCTTTTTCTTTCCTTTGATCCTTCAATAATTTTCGGAGCCGTCAGGGCAATAATGACGATAGCGGCCGTAATCATTTTCATATCACCGGGATTCAGGAATTCAATTCTCAGCGCCAGAGTGACCACAATTCTATAAATGATCGAACCGCCAATAACTGCAAGTGTTGTACGGGCAATCGTTTTTGTGCCAAAAAGTGCTTCCCCGATAATGACAGAAGCAAGGCCAATGATGATCATCCCAATTCCCATTCCCACATCAGCAAATCCTCCCTGCTGGGCGATAAGAGCCCCTGAGAAAGCAACTAATGCGTTAGAAATCCCCAGTCCAAGAATAATCAGCAGATTCGTATTCGCAGAAAGGCTCCGAATCATACGCTTGTTATCGCCGGTAGCACGGACAGCAAGCCCAATTTCGGTGTTTAAGAACCAATCGGTAAACCATTTAATCAGGAATGTGACGATAATCATAAAAATGAGGATTCCCCATGTTTCAGGCAGGCTATCGCCAAGACCTATTGAGGTTAAAAGATTATTAAAAAAAGAATCAATACCTGTTTTTTGAAATAGTCGGCTTACACTTGTAAAAGCCGTATCAGTGTTTAATAAAGGTATATTGGATCTTCCCATAATCCGGAGATTAACCGAATACAGGGCGATCATCATTAAAATACCAGATAAAAGGGCATTAATTTTCCCAATGGTATGGAGAATACCAGTCAGACAGCCTGCCAAAAATCCAGCAATTAAAGCGAAAATGGTGGCAATAAAAGGGTTTGTGCCGTTGACCATCATAATCGACGCAATTGCCGCTCCAGTTACAAAGCTTCCATCGACCGTTAGATCGGGAAAATCAAGGATTCGAAAGGATAGATAGACACCTAGTGCCATAATTGCGTAGATGATTCCTGATTCGAAGGATCCAAAAATGGCTGTAAACAATTTCATCATCCTCTCTTTTGGATTTTAAATCTTAAAGACATGGATTAGGGGCGGATAGGTATTAACCCTCATCCGCCCGCTTACTTATAATTACTTACCGTCGTAAAACTCTCCAAGTTTCTCCCAATCCGGATTTACTTTTAAGCCCTGTGCCTCAGCTGCTTTTTTATTAATTACGAGCTTCAGGCTTTTTGGAAGTTCAACCGGAATTTCGGAAGGTTTCTTTTTACCGCTAAGTATATCTGCTGCCATTAACCCGGTTTGATATCCAAGGTCATAATAGCTGAATCCGCTTGCTGCAACCGCACCGCGTTTCATTGAATCTAGCTCCCCTACAAAGAGCGGAATCTTCTTGCTATTAGCAACCGAAATAACTGTCTCAAGGGCAGAAACAACTGTATTATCAGTAGGAATATAAATAGCATCAACACGACCAACTAAAGATTCTGCTGCCTGCTTCACTTCTGCAGATGTAGAAACAGAAACCTCTACAAGCTTAGCCCCTTTTTTCTCTGCCAGTTCCTTTACTGCTTTCACCTGTACGACCGAATTTTGTTCCCCGGAATTATAAACAACACCAATTTTCTTGGCTTTCACTTCATCCGTAATAAAGTTAATGGTTTTACCTGTTGCTTCAGGATGATTATCTGTTGTTCCTGTAATGTTCTTGCCAGGCTTATCAAAGGATTTTACCAGTCCCGCTCCAACAGGATCTGTAACCGAAGTAAACAGGATTGGAATATCCTTAGTGGCATTCAAAGCACTAACCGCACTAGGAGTGGCATTGGCAAAAATCAAATCAACTTTGTTCCCCACAAAGTTATTAGCGATCGTCTGTGTGTTATTCATGTCTGCCTGTGCATTTTGCTCGTCAAACTTAGCCTTGATCCCCTTATCTTCAAGCGCTTTTTTAAAACCATCCGTTGCGGCATCAAGAGATGGATGCTCGGCAAATTGAGTGATTCCAATTTTAAATTCTTTTTCGGATGCTTCTTTTTTTGAACCTCCCGAAGTTTCTTTGCTCCCACAACCTGCAAGAAGAAGCATTCCGGCCAAAACAATCGAAAACGACCGAACATGTTTTTTCATTAAAATCCCCCTCTTTTTATTAATGGACTGTCATTATGTAATACAAACCGGTATCGTATGATATGTAATATAGACACCGTAAATATATCGTTATACTATCACTTTATTATTCTTAAAGTCAATAATATTCTAAAAATTTGATATATTTATAAAATTATATCAATAAAACCATAAAGTGCAAGTGGGATTTTAATTGCCTTTTATCAAGAAGGCTCTTTTCGTAAACTTTGTTGTTTTAAAAACAAAAATGGACTCGATTTCCACAGGTAAATCAAACTACTGCCTGTAAATACTTCTTGATAAACATCTGTGTATAGACGCTTTGCGACGAGCTGAAGGTTGGCTGCTTCGGCACGCCTCCTCGGTCGCTAACGACTGCCTGGCTTGCTTTCCTGCGAGACGTTGAGAGTGCATCGGTAAACCGTCACCGCACGAAGAAAATGCGAAAGCATTTTCGCAGTGTCTCGTCTATTTTTGCTCATAGTTTCTTCAAAAAAAAGAAGCAGTTATTTTCTGCTTCCTGTTAAAAAATATTTGAGATTTTCTTTATTTGCGAACTTGCCTCCGCCATCATGCTATCCAGTAAATCTGAAACAGTGGGCAGATCATCAATATACCCCGAGATTTGCCCGCTGTTCATAAATCCCTGTTCTCCGTTTCCTTCTATAGCTCCTACTTTATGAATATCCTCTGTTGTTAAACTATTAAATTCTTCAAGAGAAACTCCGTGTTTTTCTGATAGTAAAAGTTTTTCTGAATACGGAGTTTTGATTACCCTTCGAATTCTGCCGACAGACCTCCCAACAATAACCGTTTCTGTATCTCCAGCGGTGAGAATTTTTTCCTTATAATTTGGATGAAAGGGCGCGTCCTTAGTTGCAATGAACCGTGTTCCCATTTGAACACCTTGTGCTCCGAGCATTAGCATGGCTGCTAGGCCACAGCCATCAGCAATCCCTCCTGCTGCCACAACCGGTACATTTACTGCTTTTACGATTTGTGGGATTAATGTCAAAGTAGTGGTTTCATAAGGAGAGTTTATTCCCGCTGCCTCATAACCCTCTGCTACAATAATATCCGTCCCTGCCTCCGCAGCTTTCACCGCCTGTCTGACAGAGGCAGTTACCGTAATAACTTTTATGTTATGTTTATGAAGCTTTGGTATGTAAGGAGCAGGATTTCCTGCAGATAGCGAAACAGCCGGTACCGAGTATTTGATTGCAAGCGAGAGCATTTCTTTAATATAGGGGGAAATACTTAATGCCAGGTTTAGAGCAAAAGGTTTGTCTGTAAGCTTTTTAGTCTCTAGGATTATTTTTTCAACCTGATTTGGGTCCATGGTTCCAGCACCTATTGTTCCAAGACCCCCGGCGTTGGAAACAGCTGCAGTTAAAATACTATTACTGATATTCCCCATCCCTCCCTGAAAGATGGGATACCTGATATTTAGTGCCTCGGTTAATAAGTTCATAAAAGTCCCTCCCTCCGTTTAAAAAGGGTTTATAGAATGATATTATCAGTCAGTAATATAAGGATGGTCCATCATATTATATGAAGAATCTTTTTCCTCTAGTTCGTTGCCATCCCTGAAAACCCCTTCGAAGAATCTGGATGCAGGCTCGGCGAGTTCTTTATAGTAATTGGAAAAGAGTGAAGCTGCATGGTTGCCCAGCCATTCTTCGGGAAGAAGCTTTTCTGGCAGGCCTGGATCAAAAAATAGGAATTTACGATATTCATGTACGAGTTTTGCTCTTTCAACAAAGCATTCCGCATCAGTCATCTGGCCCTTGTTTAATTTACCTCTATCAATAATATATTTCTGGCTGTATTCGCTAATAAACTGTCTGTATTTATCATTAATTTCTTCTAGATTCCAAGCTCTGCTTACAAGGCTATTATTTTGATAAGGGCCGTCATATTCGGCAATAAAAAAATCAATATACGGCTTTATTTCATATTTCTCAATCAAATCATAGACCTGCTTTTCAAGACTGATTGGGGAAATCCAGCAGCTATTCGATAGTGTTCCAAATCCGCTCCATATCAGTTCCTTTCGGAGTTCGTCCCGTACACTGCGGATTTCTTCAGGGATGGTATACATGAGAATCCGCCATTTACCATCCCAATTCTCGGGCTTTAATTTAAAAATTCTATTACCGGCTTCCTGTATCCTTTTAATCCCCCGCTCTGTTAGGGAATAGTAGCTTTTATTGCCAGACTTCTCAGCCTGTACCCAACCCTGTTTGTTCATTCTTGAAATGGCTGCTCTGACGGATTGGCTGTTATGGCCAAATTCTTCAAGCAGCCGAATCAGGCTGCCAATCCATATTTTATTGCCATAGTGAGATATATAATCGCCATATAATGTAAAGATCATTGATCTGGTATTCACGTATCATAACATCCTTTTCGTTTGAAAAATTCTTGTAAAGACCAGCTTCTATTTTACTAGAAATGGGATAAGTTGGCGAAAATACTTTTAGAATAATTAATTTTACTTGCCTATGAAAACTGGCCTCCGTTTTTCATTGAATGCTTCAAGGGCTTCAATTCTGTCGCGGGTAGGAATTATAACCTCATAAGCATTGGCTTCAAAAGCGAGACCGGTCTGTATATCATGGTCTGCACCATACTGAATGGCATATTTTGCTTGTGCTACAGCAAGAGGAGCATTTTGAATTATCTCTTCTGCAAGTAACAGACAACACGGTATAAGACTATTTTTTGATACAACCTTGGTTAAAATTCCACAATGAAAGGCTTCATGTGCATTTATTTTCCTTGCTGTAAAAATTAGCTCCTTTGCCTTCATCTCTCCAATAAGTCTAGTTAATCGCTGTGTACCCCCAGCTCCGGGAATGATACCCCAGCTTACCTCCGTTAGTCCCATTTTGGCGTGTTCTGCCGCAATTTTAAAGTCACATGCCAGCACCAGTTCAAAGCCCCCTCCCAGGGCATACCCATTAACAGCAGCAATAGTTGGCTGTGGCAGCTGGGCTATACTGTTAAATACATCTCGTATTTTTTTTACATTTCGCCGTACCTCTGCTTCTCCCAGACCTTTTCTTTCCCTAAGGTCCGCACCGGCACTGAAGGCTTTATCGCCTTCACCAGTTATGATGATGGCTCTTACTTCCCTTGTGCTGTGAAGTATATCTACTTTTTTCCCCAATTCAACAAGTGCTTCATAATTAAAGGAATTTAGAGATTTAGGACGGTTAATGGTAAGAAAAGCTATTTGGCCTTTTGTTTCCAGCCTAATATGGCTCATACTTTATGCCTCCCAGTTCATGTTTTCAACTATGGTCGCAATTCCCTGTCCTACTCCTACACACATGGTGGCAAGTCCGTATCTGACTCCCCGTTTTTTCATTTCATGAATCAGCGTTGTTAGAATTCGTGCCCCACTTGCTCCGAGAGGATGCCCAAAGGCAATAGCACCACCGCTTACATTCACTTTTTCTGGATCAAAGCCGAGTTCCTTAATACAGGCAAGCGACTGGGAAGCAAAAGCTTCATTCAATTCAACAAGACCTATATCCTCAATTGAAAGATGGGCTCTTTTAAGAGCTTTTCTAACCGCGTATATTGGGCCAACGCCCATGATTCGGGGTTCCAGTCCTGCTGTTGCTGAAGTAACATATCTGGCCAGAGGTGTAAGTCCCATTTCCTTAGCCGCTTCATGATCTGCAAGCATTAAGGCAGATGCCCCGTCATTTACACCAGAAGCATTCCCAGCGGTAACTGTGCCATTTTCAAATAGTGGTTTTAGTTTAGATAGCTTTTCAAGAGAAGTTTCAGGACGGGGATGCTCATCCTGGGCAAAAATTGTTACTTCTCCTTTTCTTCCTTTTATACTTACAGGGACAAGTTCTTCCTTAAAACGTCCGGATTCTATTGCAGCCATGGCTCTCTTCTGGCTTAAATATGCGAATTCATCCTGGTTCTCCCTGCTGATTCCAAACTCTCTGGCCACATTTTCGGCTGTTTCAGGCATGCTGTCAGTTCCATACATCTCTTGTAAAGCTGGATTAATAAATCTCCAGCCAATTGTTGTATCAAAGAGTTCCATATTGCCCCTTGGAAATTCAGATGCTGGTTTTGCCATTACCATCGGAGCCCGGGTCATACTTTCAGTGCCGCCAGCAATAAATACCTCGCCTTCTCCGGCCAGAATAGCTCTTGCTGCATAATTAACTGCATCAAGACCTGATCCGCAGAGACGGTTAACGGTTACAGCTCCTATTTCTACTGGCAGTCCCGCTAATAGGGCTGACATGCGTGCCACATTCCGGTTGTCCTCTCCCGCCTGGTTTGCACATCCGAATACGACTTCTTCAATCCTTAAAGGATTAATTCCCGGATTTCGTTCGATTAAGGCCTTTATAACCACAGCACCAAGGTCATCCGGGCGTACGCTTTTTAAAGCACCTTTATACCTGCCTATTGGTGTCCTTACAGCATCTACAAAAACAGCTTCCCTCATCAAAATTCCCCCTTATTTATTCTCCTTGATTTTGCCGATAATCATAAACGCCCCGCCCTGTTTTTCGCCCAAGTCTTCCCGCTTTGACGTATTGTTCCAAGAGCGGAGTAGGACGGTACTTTTCCCCAAGCTTTTCATGGAGATACTTTAAATTATTCAGGCGGGTATCAAGCCCAACAAGATCTCCAAGTTCAAATGGGCCCATTGGATAATTTAATCCAAGCCTGATTGCCTTATCTATTTCTTCAGGTGTTCCTATTCCTTCCTGAAGCATATAAAAGGCTTCATTTCCCACCAGGGCACTGATCCTGCTAGTTACAAAACCAGGAAATTCATTAACCACGACTGTTTCTTTTTCCATTCTTTCTGCTGCTATGCGAATTGCTTCTGCTTTACTGTCGCTTGTTTCAAGCCCGCGAATGATTTCGACAAGCTTCATTTTATGGACAGGATTGAAAAAATGCATAGCAATTACCTTATCAGGCCTCTTGGTAAAGGAGCCAATTTCGGTTGGACTCATTGTTGACGTATTCGTAGCAAAAAGGCAATTTTCAGGAGCAAACTTATCAATAGTTTCAAATATAGTTTTTTTTATAGAAAGGACTTCAGGTACTGCTTCGATAACTAAATCCGAATTTCCTGCTGCATCTTCCAGATCGATAGAGTAGTTTAAGTGATTAATAGTCCGGTTTCTTTTGCTTACGGTTATTTTCCCTCTTGCCATTCCCTTTTCCATAATCGACAAAATTTCTTTTTCTGCATTGTCCAGCTGCTCTTGTTTTATATCGACAAGAGTGACATCAAATCCTCCAGCAGCACATACATATGCGATACCTCTGCCCATTACACCAGAACCAATTACAGTTACTTTTTGCATATTCAAAGCCACCTTCATAAAAAAATATGGCGAGCACCAGCATAATTGGTGCTCGCAAATGTCTAAACCGTCTTGTGTTAAATTCCAAAAGGATTCAGCGGACGGCCTCCATAGTAGGAAATGACACTTTTTGTTTCAGTATAAAGATCCAGTGTTTCCACACAAAGTTCACGTCCAAAGCCTGACTGTTTGTAGCCGCCAAACGGTGTTCCCGGGAAGGCTGAAAATGGACAATTCACCATCACAATACCGGCCTGGATTTGCTTTGAAACACAAGTTGCCCTTCCATAATCCTTTGTCCAGATTGCTGAACCCAAGCCATACTCGCTATCATTTGCCAGTCCAATCACTTCTTTTTCATCACGGAATTTCATGACAACAACAACCGGGCCAAAGATTTCTTCTCTGACTGCCTTCATTTCGTGATTTACATTGGTAATGATGGTTGGTTCATACCAGAATCCATTTTCGTAGCCTTCCACAGAAGCCTCTTTACCCCCTGCAGCAATTTCAGCACCGTCTTTAATGGCAGATTGAACATAACCATCAATAACCTCAAGCTGTTTTCTATCAATAATGGCACCAACATGGGTATCCTTTTCAAAAGGATTACCCAGTTTCAGTTTCTTTGTTTTTGCAATAAACTTCTCCATAAAAGCATCATAAATAGTTTCCTGTACATATAAACGGGAGCGGGCTTCACACGATTGTCCGCTGTTATAAAAAATTCCAAACAGCGAACCATCTACAGCCGCATCCAGATCAGCATCTTCGAAAACAATATTCGGTGATTTACCCCCAAGCTCTAGGGTTACTCTTTTTAGCGTTTGGGAAGCCTTTCCCATAATATCCTTTCCGATAGGAGTTGAGCCAGTAAACGCTACCTTATCAACCTGCTTGTGTTCAACCAGATAGTTACCCACTTCTGATCCTGCTCCAGGAATAATATTTACGACACCCTCAGGCACTCCGGCTTCAATACAGATTTCACCTAGTACAATTGCAGTCAGCGGGGTTAATGAAGCTGGCTTCACAATAACCGAACAGCCTACAGCAATTGCTGGAGCAATCTTCCATGCCGCCATCATTAATGGATAATTCCAGGGAATGATTTGGGCACATACACCAACAGGTTCTTTTTCAGTAATGTTCTGAAAAGCACCTGGCATGCTATTAACTGCCCCCCGGTGACTCACAATTGCACCTGCGTAGAATTCGAAATCCTCTATCGCCTGCATAACCTGTCCCTGGGCAGCTGCGAGGGACTTACCAGTATCCAGAATCTCCAATTCTACTAATTCATTGAACCTGGAGCGCATAATTCCTGCAATTTTATTTAAAGTACGGGAGCGCTTGTTTACAGGTGAAGTGCGCCACTTTCCAAAATCAAAAGCATTTCTGGCAGCTCTTACTGCTTTCTCTGCATCCTCTGTTGAAGCCTTTGCTACAGTTGCAACAGCTTCCCCTGTAGCAGGATTGTAAGTGGTAAAAGTTCCCCCTGTTATACTCTCGGTTCTTTCGCCATTAATAATCAGTTGATAGAATTCTCTTTTTGTTTCCATTGGTTCCAGCTTTTTATCCTTTACAGTTGACAAATAAATCAGCTCCTTTGGATTGTTCATTTAGATTGCAAGAAAAGGTTTCAACTATGATTGTTTTAATCTATCTCCCTCTGAAAACAGGCTTTCTTTTGGATAGGAAGGCTTCAACACCTTCGCGGTGGTCCTCTGTTTGTCCGGCGATCCTCTGGCCCTGAGCGTCTCTTTCCAGAAATTCTTCAAGATTTTCATGCCAGCTGGCTTTTAAGTTCCGTTTGATCAAGCCTATTGCCTTTGTTGGCATGGCAGCGAGCCTTTCTGCAAAAGCAGCTGTTTCTTCCAGGAAGTAATCAGCTGGAGCTAGCCTGGTAACCAGGCCAAGACGAAGGGCTTCTTCAGCCGGAATTTTTTCGCCAAGTACAGCAAGTTCAAGAGCCTTCGCATGGCCAACCAGACGTGGAAGAAAGTAAAGATTACCCGCATCCGGAATCAGTCCGACATGGATAAACGCTTGAAGAAAGCTTGCTTTATCAGAAGCAATTCTAAAGTCGCAGGCAAGCGCCAGACTCATTCCCGCCCCTGCCGCAACACCGTTAACCGCAGCAATGATTGGCTTTTCGCATTTCTCAATCTCCAGAACCATTGGATTATAAAGTGTTCTGAGTACATCACCAAGATTCGTTTGTTCATCAACACCTTCAAGATCCTGCCCAGAGCAAAAGGCCCTTCCGGCGCCAGTTAAAACTATTACCCTGATATTTGGATCTTTTGAAGCTTCTTTTACTGCTTTTTGGACATCTTTGTTTAATTGCGCATTAAAGGCATTTAGCTTCTCCGGTCGATTCAATGTCAGCCATGCCGTATTGCCGCGCACCTCATATGTAACTGTCTCAAACATGAATGGATCCCCTACCTTCCGGTGAAATCAGGTTTTCTTTTTTCAATAAAAGCCCTCATACCTTCCTTTTGATCCTGCGAGGAAAAGAGCATTGAAAAATTCTTTCGCTCATACTGCATTCCTTCATAAATACTAGAATCAATCGCTTTAAGAACTGACTCCTTAATAAACCGAATGGATAGAGGGGGCTGGGCTGCAATTGCCTTGGCAAAACGGACAGCTTCCTCGAGCAGCAGCTCTTTTGATACTGTCTTATTAATGATTCCATAATGCAAAGCTTCCGCAGCTGTTATTCTTTTACCAGTAAATAGCCATTCCATAGCTTTTGTTTTACCAGCCAATTTTGTCAGACGGACGGTTCCGCCTGCACCAGGCATGATTCCAAGGTTTACCTCAGGAAAACCAAATTCAGCATCTTCTGCTGCAATAAGCAAATCGCAGCTTAAGGCCAGCTCAAAAGCTCCGCCCAGGGCAAAGCCATGAATGGCACCGATAATAGGCTTTTTAATCCATGCAAGCCTATCCCAGTCTGTAAATTGATTTAACCTTTCAATACTGATGGAATCTGCATTGGCCATTTCATCTATATCAGCTCCAGCTGCAAAGCAGCGACCCTTTCCGCTTAACATAATGACTCGTACTTCTTCAGACCGGTCATAAGCCTCCATTGCAGCCAATATCTCAGAAATCATCCCGCGATTAAGTGCATTCAGAACTTTAGGGCGGTTAAGTTCAATAAAACCTATTCCGCCCTCTGCTCTTGTTTCAATAAATTCATAATTACTCATTTACTTCCTCACCAATCATGAGGTTTACCAGATCACCTGCAAAGGACATAACATCTTTTCCGGAAGCCCTTGCCTCGTCTGTTTTCATGGCTGCCTTAAAGGAAGCCATATCGTCATAGTACATTTCACACATTAAATAATATTTGCCTTCTCCCCCCATCGGGCTGCCAATTATCTTTGTTACTTCCATCTTTCGGAGACCTGGAATTTTAGCAGTAATCGGGGTATGAGTGTTTTTATAATACTCGTCAAAAGCTTCCTTATTTTCAGGGTGTTTGTATAGGGCGATCATTTTAATCATTTTATCTCTCCTCAAATTGTTTTTTATATATTTGTAAATAAGGGTTTCATTGCTTCAAATGGGTTCCTGCACGATTTGCAGTAGAGTATGCTTCTGCATGCAGCAGGACCAAATAGATTCTCAAGTGTGGTGTAGGGCGAACCGCAATAAGGGCAATCCACCTCCCAAATTCCGGTTTCCGGAAGTTTTCTAGGAGGCGGGGCAATTCCAAACTCCTTAAGCCTCTCTCTTCCCTCTTCTGAAATCCGGTCAGATGTCCAAGGAATATGATGGATAAATTCAACCTGGACCTCGTAACTTGGTACTGTTGCTTTTATTGCATTTTCTGTATTCTGACGGATTATATCCAAAGCGGGGCAGCCCAAAAAGGTAGGCACAAGTTGGACCTTTACTGTATTTCCTACAACCTCGGTACTTTCCATCATTCCGAGATCTACTATTGAAATACTTGAAATCTCAGGATCTTTCACTTCGTAAAGCGCTTTCAAAATTAATTCTTTTTCCTGTTCGCTGCCTATATTATTCAATGTAATCATTCCCTTGATGGGTTTTTCAGAAATCACCAATTGGCGGCAGGATCAAGGATATATACCTCATTCATGATTGCCAGCGCTGATTCCAGATCGGCGGTGTGTTCGCCGTTCCGTCCGTTTCCGCTTTTCATTCCCATACTTTCCGGAATTACAAAATTTACAGAAGTGAACACCGGAATCATTACTGCCTGCCAGCGGGCTTTAAGAGTTTGATCATGTTCAATTAATGCGAATTTGATAATTTCCTGCCCTTTAGGACCAAGAGTTAGTACTCCCTCCATCTCATCCATTACCTGAGAGATGGCACTTTCCATTCTTGTTCGGGCTTCTCCTCCAGCAAGCATCAATTGCTGGAACCACGTTCTCCAATGCATCATGTGATAAAAGAGCTCTATACTTACACGGGCGGCAGCATCAGCAAGAGGCTGATAAGTGGAATTTTTCAAGGAATCCATTTTGATTTTTTTTACTGCTGTATAAAAATAATGTCGGATAACTGTAAATGCCCAATCATAGTTGGGATTTTCGAGATAGGTACCAGTCCCATTAACTTTTTCTAGGAGAACAGCATTTCGTCGTTCCTTTGGAGCCCGCGAATGCGCTAGGACATCCATGTCTCCTTCACCTAATTCTTCCAGTAGCTGATAAAGTATAACAGCGTGGCCCATAGTATCCTGATTAATGGAGGAAAAGGCTACATCCTCCTCTATATGGGGAGCAAGGCCAAGCCATTCAGAACCGCGGTATGCCAAAATAAAATCATCATCAGCGAGCTGATACAGCAATTCAGTCAATGAAGATTTAAAAGAAGAATTTTGGTTTGCTTCATCTGGGCTAATAATTTTTGTCATGGCTGATTTCCTCCCCATGACATAATTTCCTTTTCATCAAGCATTCCTTGTTCATACTTACGCCACTTCTTCTTCAAATATCCGTAACCCTTTGTATTGCGGTAATCCTTATTGTCCAGCCTTTTAAGAGTCTCTTTTTCCTCCAGGGTCATTTTCCGTATATGGCTTCTTTTTATAACCCAGATATCGGAGGCAGGTTCCCTGCGCATGAAATTTTCCTGAGCCATAATAAGGGCCAGTTCTTCATTCGGGGCAAGCAGGGAAAACTGATATTGCATAGGGGCAGTATCAGATCGGCGGCTAAAAACTTCATATTCCTCGTAGAACCCTTTTGTCATAGAGCTACCTCCTTTCTATAGCTGCAGCTGAGCCCAGGGCTTCTCTTACCCACTCATTGGTTTCATAAGAAATCCTTCGAAGCCGGAGGCGTTCTTCTGATTTTGGGCCCTTATTTTTAATAATGTCTTTAAACTTGCCCCAATCTGGCTGCTTGTATATCCATTTTCCTGACTCTTCATCAAAACGCATGGTTGAGTCAGGCAGTTTTAGCCCCAAGGAAAGAACACGTGGAATATATTTTGTAAAAAAGTCCTGCCTTAGTTCTTCATTTGTTTTTGTTCGGATTTTGTATTTAATTGTTATATCTTGCTTGGAGGTACCAGTAGTACCCGCATCCCCGGGACCAAAAAACATCAATAATGCATCCCACCAACGGTTAAGGGAGTCCTGAAGCATTTCTCTTTGCTTTGTTGTGCCTTCTGCGAGAGCCATAATGATAGACTCCCCATGTTGAGCATGAAAAACCTCTTCAGCGCAGATTCTTTTTAAAGCCCTTGCATACGGGCCATAAGATGCATCAAGCATATTTGTTTGGGTGATAATAGCTGCACCGTCAACAAGCCAGCCAATCAGTCCCGCGTCGGCCCACGTTGGGGCCTCCATATGAAAAACATTATGGAATTTCAAATCCCCATTGAACAAATCCTGCATAATATTTTCACGGTTTTTACCGTAAGGCTTCATTAAGTCTTCAGAAACCCTAAGCAGTAACTGTCCATGGCCCATTTCATCCTGGACCTTTGCCATGATACCAAGCTTTCTTTTTAATGAAGGAGCTTTAGGAACCCACTCCTTCTCGGGGAGTGCACCCATAATCTCACTAATTCCATGCATAGAGATTAATTTGATTAAGGTCTTTCGGTATTCTTCAGGCATCCAGTCATCTGCTTCGATTTTCTCTCCAGCTTCAATGCGCTTTAAAAACTGTGTGTGCTTTTCATCCTCCGCCAGTAAATCGTATGAAACAGTACTATCCATCTATCCGCCTCCTATTTTGTATAACGCATATTTATCGATATTAATTTTTAGTGTTATATATTTAATATAAAAATACCGTGAAGATAGTGAAAAGTCAATTGATTTTTCTGAAAATTTAAAGAATATTAAAAACTTAAATAAAAAAACACATCCAAAGATGGGGAAGAATCACCTTTTTGGATGTGTTTTTAATTGGGTTATATTATATAAACCTGTGTTGATTTTTAATCATAGGCCGCTGTCCTCGAGAAGTTAAACTACTGCATGTAAATAACTTCACGAGAAGCAGCTTCGAACATTACTTGCGTTTTTTCGTTTAGCTATAGGTTGGCTTCTTCAAAACTCTATGGCGCGGGAGCACAAAGGAGCCTTCTCAGCTTTCGAACCTGTACGATCTCCCATTTTCCCGCTTTTCACAGCTTTAAAACAGCTTTATTTAATATGAGAATGCCTCATAAAGAAAACAATAGTAATTTAAATAAATAACTGTGTCATAAATTTATGGACAGTGGTAAACAAACGGAAAAGGAGGCTCTCCTTTAATTTGGAAAGCCTCCCTAATATTAATTCCAATCCTCTGTTACTTCCAGAAGATGGTCAATTTCAACTGTATTTTTGAAAATAAAATCATTTGCCGAATCCGTTTCATGGGTAGCTTCTAATAATTGGTCTATATCAATATATTTAACTGCCATTATTGATTCCCCCACTTCCAGTCCTCTTTACCTATAAAGTACGGTATAGAGTTCTACTAAATGGGGGTCTTTTGAATTAAATTATTTTTTCATTTATTAATTCATTCTCGGTATTTTTAACTAGACCTACTCCCATTTCTATAAATTTCTTCGGAAAAGGTGCATCCTTGTCGGAGGGCTCACGAAATTGATTTAAGGAAGCACTGACATTTCCCACGTTCCCATCCACATCGACATCTGTTTTGTATTCATGGGAGAGCATGAAGGGTCTGCCCAGCTCTACCCTGCTGTTTTCCTGTTCCAAATCTCCGTCAAGTGCTGTAATAGGGATTCTTAGATATTGCTCTTCCTCACCTTCATCCAGTTTGTAATCAAAATATCCATGATCATAATCCCAGTTCCCTCCTACCGTATATCCTAGGCCTTCCAGTTTACTTTTAAGGCCACTAAGAACTGCTTGTTTCCCTTCTAAGGTAGATTTAATTTCAATCATTATAGTCCCTCCCGTTTTTATCTTTATATACATCGGTTTTCCACTACACCGAAGGGTTTAAACTATGAAACTCTCGTTTTAGGCATTAATCCTACAAATGAAGAATAATTTCAACCAAAATCGGTTGGCCAAAATTGCTATTCTTTTAAAATTCTCTTCATACTTTGTTCATTTTTAAGGGATATGATGTCTATAAGCGTGATGCTTGCCTCCCACACTACAATCCGGCTTATGGCCGGATTGCTTTTTTGATAAAACAAAAAAGGTCACTAAAGAAAATCTTCAGCAACCTAATATCCTTTTATATAGTTCCTCGGAAATAGTAAGGTACAGACTGGCCGTCCTTGTTGTAGGGTTTAATTCCTCCACCAAAGCTTTTAAGCTTTTTTTCTGCTTCTTCAAGGTCCATCCAGTTTATTTCAAGGATTTCCTCTGGCCGGGTTAATTCAATAGTTCCGCCTGTAACAATGCCTTCAAAGGTAAAAAAAATGGTGTGATGCCCCCTGGAGCTAAACAAGGCCTCGTTGATGGTGAGAATATTTCCTGGCACAATATCCAGGCCAGTTTCTTCCTTAACTTCCCGAATAACTGCCTCTATGAGGTTCTCACCTTCTTCGACAGCACCTCCGGGAAGTGTGTAGTCAAAACCTTCTTCGCGAATATTTTTCACGGTTAATATTTTTTCCTTTTTTGGATCGGTAATAAATGCATATACTACGTCAACTCTTTTCATAAAAAGAAGTTTCCCCCACAATTCATTGCCAAATTAGTTCCATTCTTTCAACTTAGGCAATATTTTATTTTTCCATATTGTAATGAATGTTGCTTCTCCTTTTGCAGCTTTTTGTTTGTGCCATTCATTATAACTAGCTACAACTATTAAAATGGATCCTGCAGCAAGCAGGTAACCCCACCATGGCATATTGCCCCAGTACGGCCTTGTTTGAAGTATTACATTCAATAATAATACTCCCGAACCAGTAAAGAAGTAAGCTTTAATCCTCCAGGCCATTCCTGCAAGCATGGATCCAAGTGACAAGGTTCCAAGTATCATAGCATCATAGACTGTTGAGCTTATTAAAGCATCCTCTATCAGACTGGCTGCTGCTGCAATCAAAACAACCCATTGTATTATGTTCATTTGCAAGGTAAAACGGCCTCTTAAAAATTTGCGGGAAAAGATCATTAAAACAATCCAGGGAAGTACGATCGCTTCTCTCTCCCATAGGCTTGGTATGTGCATATATTTAAGTGTTGAATAGTAAGGCTGAAGCAAATAACCTCCTGCTAAAACTGGAACCAAAAAGGAATATGCCTTATGAACACGATTTCTTTGCATCCATAGGGTAAGTGAAATAAGAATGCCAGGTAAGGCAGTTGTCCATATTGCATCCATTTCAAAGTAATACATAAGTCCATAAAATAGAAAGGAGATAATGGTATAGCCATCCATTTTTGTTTTAAAAATATGAAAATGGGATTCATATAACGATTTATAAGTACCCCTTCCTATCAAGGTAAGCCCTGCACCCAGACCTCCTGCTAAAAACATTTTTTCAAAAGGGCCCCAAGCTGTTTCTATTGAGAATTCGATTGTACCTATAAAAACAAGGAAAAGGACGACAATATTCAGAAGATCCCATTTAATACGATGAAGAAAAATTAAAAGCGCTATTCCAAAAACTAAGATTTCAGTATAAACATATTGGTCAAATGGATAGGAAATTACACAGGCGCCTACACCTATCAGCGAAAAGGGAACAAGATAATAAACTGTTCTCTTTTTAAAGTCTTTTGAACTGAATAACCAGAAAGTAAAGATAAGTATTGCAGTCGCTGGGAAATCATAAATACGATTCACAGGAATGTTCATGGTATCAAAAATAGCTTCAACGGTGAGGAAAACCATGGTGAAAGAAGCATATAAGAAGCTTTTTATAGTCCATTCTTCTTTGCTAAGGTAAATACTTGCACCATAAACCAGACTAGCGATAAAAAGACTGTATTCTTTGTCTGACGGGTATCCAAACCATATTAGGGCAAGTGACAGCGGATAAATAATTTGGCCAGCCCAGGCAAAGCTTTCGGACAGTTTGCTATCTGTTTTTCTCGATAATAATGAAATAATCAATAGAAGTATTGGCCCGAACGGGACAATTAGCGATTCTCCAAGCGGTGTAAAAGGTGTAAACATATCAAACGACTGAAACAATGAATAATACAATATTAAAGTTAACCCACTCAGTAAAAAAGATATCCACCTGGCGCCTGCCTGTTTATGAAGAATGTAAAACATGGCTATGCCTACTGCAAAAATAAGTGGCTGTACCCATATTTCATCAATGGAAGCTACGGGGACCAATAACATTGCTAATGTCATAAAAAAATAGACAACAATATTTGTTGGATAAAAAAATTTCGGAAAGGCAGACTTTTTCCATAGCCTGCTCGACATCAGCAAAATAATTGCAGCAATAGTTAAATTTGCTGGCTGGCTAAGATCTCGGTCCCAATCTGGGGAAACAGTATTAAGCTTTTCACCAAATGATGCGACTGAAAATCCCAGTGAAGCAGGCAGAATCCATAAAGCTGCAGCAGAATAAAACTTCCTTTTTTCCATTCTAAAAAGAATGAAAGAAATGAATGAAAACAGAAGGAACATTACGCCAAGCAGAAGATAGCTTTCAAGGACTGCTGCTGCAAATAATGATAGAACCATTATGACAATTCCAATATCCCTTGAACTTTCCTGGATAACATTTAGTTTTGGATGTTTAACCGTTCCCAGTAAAATAAATAGCGAAAAACCTGCAAAAAACAATCCCATTGCAAAATTAATATTAATAATCCAGCGGTCAGCCAGCTGAATCAATTCATATAAGGAGGAAGCCGCAAAACAGGAACTTAAATAAGGAAAAAGCCTTCCTGCCCTGTTGTTTGACAGGTATAGAAAATTTCCAGTTATGACGATATATGCTAGAAACAAGACAAATGAAGGCGACCCCGTCCTCATGACCATTCCTTCTAGGCTAATATAAATAAAAGCCAAAGCAGAAATAACAGCGCTGGTATACTGGAAGGCTAATTCAAGTGAAGACTTTTCTCTAATACCTTTTGGAAAGAACAAAAATCCAGCACCTAGCCCAGCATAAAGGAGAGCTGAGAAATGGCTCATGAAGCTATGTTCAATTAATTGGTATGCACCATAAACCAGCATTACGGTAAATACAAAATGATATTCCTTTCTTCCCGTTACAAATATCATGGAAAGATAAATAAGAGCTGTCAGCAAAAGGTTAAATCCATATTGAACTTCATTTTGGAAAAGAAAAAGCATAAAAAGGCTTGAAAGGACCAGATTTACCTGAGCGTATGAGAATAGTTCCTTCGTAAATAATTTTATGGTTTCTCTGTCTTTTAGACGATGATATCCATAGATAAATACGCCGTTAAATAGCATGATTCCAAGGTAAAAGCTGTCTTGTTCCAAGTTAAATGCCGCAAGAAGAAACGCTGCGGAAGCTGATACTGAAATAAATGAAAACCAAACAAACAGGCGAGACTGCAAGTTTTTTGCCAAATAGATATAAACCAATATTGGCAGAATGCTCACAAGTAACCCAAGGATATGTTTACCTGCTCCATTTACTGTTAAATAGGAACCTAGCAGTCCAAACCAACCTAATGAAAGAATAAATATAGGCAAAAATAAACTTCCGAGTACATTAAAGGCAAATGCTGTTTTATCTATATGCAATATCCTACTTGATAGGAGAGCTATACCAAAAAACAAAACAGCCACCGCTGCGATGGAGGTACTTTTCATTGCAGAGGTCATTGTAGCCCAATTACTAGTAGCTACAAACAATCCACCGATCAGTAAAAAGATTACCCCAATATTCAAGGACCAAGTAATATTTCTTTCACGTATCTCCTCTTGGGAGAAAAATTTTTTCTCTTTAATCGATTTAACTGGTTTGGTTTCAGCAGGTTTCGGCTCAGGTTTTAGCTCTTTTTCATCTGGTACATACGCTAAGGAATCTGAAGGCTGCTGTGATTGGTCCCAAACCTTCTCCTTATCTAAATAATATTCTCTATAGGCAGCTGAAACCTGCCTAAGTAGCTTTGAAGAAAGATATTCTTCCTCCCTTAACTTGTTTAGCTCCTCCCAAAAAATCTTTTTCCGCTTATCTATAATTTCTTTATCCAATACTTTTCCCGCCTTCCTTAAAGGCTAAAATTCCACAATATTCCTTATGGTGTAATTTTACACCAACAAATGAATTTTTCAATCTTTTTTTGAAAAATTTAACAGGGCTGAAACGCTTAAAGATTAGTCATATGTCCATGCAAAATTTATGTTTTTGAATAAAATGCATTAACGAATAATGGGAGGTGTTAATATGGGTGGCGGATACGGAGGCGGCTTCGCGCTAATCGTTGTTCTGTTTATCTTGTTAATCATTGTAGGCTCTGCATACGTTTACTAAGCAATGCCTGCAGGGAAAGCGCCAATTAAGGGCGCTTTCTTTTTACATAATGATTTTTAATTTCCAGGGCGGATTGTGATAAACTATAGAGAATCATGTTATTTGGAGGCATATATGCTTACTTTTGAAGAAAAACTGGCTATCATTGAGTCATTTACCGAGCTAAACAGAAAAGATGTTTCTTTAAAAAGAGTTAACTTTCAATACGAAGAGAGTATTTCCGATAAAAAAAATATCGTCTATCATCTCCACCCAAATGGAAATGGCTTTGTTTATGCGGGGAATCTTGAGGGTTATGAAACTGATGAAAAAGGAATGGTGAATATAAGGGATTTCTCAGCGGAAGAACTTCGTCACCTTTTGAGTGCATCGATCCAATCCTTGTCTCCCGATAAGGAAGAATATCTCGGAACCCAAAATGAAATAATCGACGGTGAGGAACAATGGGCTGATGATGAGAACCATGTCTTAAGCTTAAAGTTTGAGAATGAATTATGGAACCTCTATTTTGGGGGAAATATTGAATCAACTTTTGAAACTTACGAAGAAGCTGCTGAATATTTGCAGAGTGAAGGATTAAAGAAAATATAAATGAAAGAGGCAGCCTAAGGGCAAGCCTCTTTTTAAATAAATCTTATTGAGCGAGAACAATTTTTTCCATGGCCTGTATCTGCCCTAAATGGTTAGCTTCATGGAACAGTGCCATACCAGCTAATTCACCAAAGGTTTCTAGTCCCAGGAAAGGCTGCTTTAATTTTTCTTTGAAGCTTGAGACTTCTAATTCCGTTAAGCGCCCAAGCTGTTCCTGCAATTTAGAAGTTAATTCTTCAACAGAAGGAATATCTCCACTCCAGTCTGCAGGTTTGGTGCCATTCCCAAACAATTGTATATATAATTCTGGCAGGTTTGTTGATTTCTTTGGGAAGCCAAACATAAATTGCTCTGTTACAGTCAAAACATGACCAATATGCCAATGGATGGTATTATTAAATCCTTTAGGCTGAATGTCAGCAGTTGCCTGGTCAATTGAGGAAATCTTTTTTAAAAAATTCCTTCGTGTTAATTCAAATTGCTTTAATAATAATTCGCTCATCTTTTCGCCTCCCGTTTTGTAAACTCCCATTCTATTATCCAATTAAGGGCGGCAAATTGGCAAGTTTTACTTGCTGTCTTTTTCCAATTCTTTATCAATCATTTCATCCAGCCGCTTCAGACTTTTTATTGCCCGGACCGAATCTATCGTTCGATAATGATGCATGCCTCCTTTTTCCTCATCCTTTTCGTCCGCCCATTTTACAATCTGCTGCAGAGGAGTTCTGACTATATCATTTGAGGGTAGAAATGAATCCGTATGAAACAGTATTGCAAGTGCAATGGTTTTTGCTTTCACAGGGTTTTCGCCAAGGCGGATTAAAAGCTTATGGGCCCTTTCAGCCCCCTTTATAGGATGAATATCATTTTTTCGGTATAATTCATAATCCCATTTACCATTTTTATACCAGGTATAATGGCCGATATCATGCAAAAATCCAGCTTTTGCGGCTATATCGGTATCAACATTTTGCTCTTTTGCAAGGTGAAATGCATGGTACGCAACAGCTATTGCATGAGCTATACCAGATCTGTTTAAGAATTTTTGGGCTATATGATGATTAAATATTTCTGTCAATGTTACATCTCTCATTACCGAACCTCCAATCCCTAAATATGTATCCTGCTGTGTACAAAATAAAACATCATTTTTTAGAATAACTTGGCATTCGCCAAGTCCCTTTGGCGGATCCCTAGTTTTAGTTATCACGCTCAAATCGGCACATCCTCGAAAAAGCTATGCTTTTTCTTCGTGAGAGGCAAAGTTGACGAAGCTTTCCTTGTCCTGTGCCTTTCGCCTGACTAGGACTTCCTCGGAAAAGCATGTGCTTTTCCTTCGTGCGATGATAATGCTGCCGAAGCCTTCCTTGTCCTGTCCGTCGTGCGTTCAGCATTTAGGGATCTAAATTATTCTGATTAGCTAAAAAAGCAATACTTCAAAAAGTATTGCCAATTGGCGTAAATGATAGTCTGGTTTATCTTTGGGATTTCCTGTACCCAGAGTCCTGAGCTTCCTTCTCCGTGCAGAACCAAACTATATTATTCATATTAGAATTATAAAAGGCTCCCTCTGGTACATGGTAAATATGAGAGTTGGCATTTCCTTTAATTTTTCCTTCGCAATTTTGGCTTTTTTCCTTGTTAACCGTTTTTCTATTGTCAGAAGATTTTTGTGAGGAGCTTCCTGCTTCTGCATTTTCCTTGTGGAATCCATCTTCCTTTGAATAATTTTCAATTGACCAGATCCCAATACCCTGATCCTGAGCTTGTTTTTGGACGGCGTAAAATTGGTCTACATATTTTGTGTTAGGTGGATATATATATGCAACACGCGCCAATCCCTTTTCTAAAAGAGTTTCATTAAACATTTTTCCATCCACATAAATATAGGCTAATAGCCGGCCATATTTATCCCGTCCATCCCCAATACCCGTTTCAACCTGTATTTTTCGGCCAACATACAATGTTTCCTCTGTGAATTTAGCCGCTTCAGGACCAAAAGGCTGGACTCCCAGACGTGGATGGTGTGTCTCAGGGGTATCAATGCAAAGCATTCTTACTTTTTCCTCTCGTCCGTTCAAATTTATAACCAATGTATCTCCATCAACATTTTTTACAACTGTAGCTTCCTTTAATTTAGGATTCCCCACTGAGGCAGTTGTTTGCTGATCAGGATTGGAATGACTATTCTCTGACGTCCTGGTATCAATACTGGTGCAGGCCGTTAATAAACCTGATAGTAAAACAAAGCTGAAAATAAAAGCAAAAAATCTGTATTTCATTTGGTGTACTCCTTTTTCTGCATTAACGGTTGGTTAATCAAATAATCCGGAAATCCTTCCATTCCTGTGGTAAAAGCTTTTGATACTTATACTCGAGGAATCGATCATCCATCAGTACAATCGTTCCATAATCATCCTCAGAGCGAATCAGTCTGCCTGCTGCTTGCAAAACCTTATTCATGCCAGGATAGACATAAGAATAATCAAAACCATTACTTCCGTGTGCCGTATAGTAATCCTTAATAATATTTCTTTCCAGTCCAACCTGCGGAAGCCCAACACCTACACATACGACTCCGTTCAACCGTTCACCTTTTAAGTCCACTCCTTCAGAAAAGACACCGCCTAACACGGCAAATCCAACTAGTGAATTCTTGTTTTCCTCCTGAAAGCTGGCAAGGAAAGCTTCTCTTTCGCCTTCTCCCATTCCACGGCTTTGAATGATTGTTTCAGTCATAGCATCTATTTCTTTAAAAGCTTCAAATGTTTCCATCAAATATTGGTAGGATGGGAAAAAAACAAGATAATTTCCGGGTCGTACAGTGATTAAATCATTGACCGTTTTTGCAATTGGAGAATAGGACTTTTCCCTGTCTTTATATCTAGTTGATATAGGGTAAATAAAAACCTCGGTCTGGCTGCTATCAAAAGGAGATTCTATTGATACCTCAATTGCTTCGTTATTTGCCCCAAGCATTTCTTTGAAGTAATTCATAGGTGTAAATGTAGCTGAAAAGTAAACCTTTGAATGATAGTTTTTTCCCATTTTGCTCAATAATAATGAAGGGTCTAGGCAAAAAAGATTTATAGTAACTTCTTTTCTATCAGCTTGAACCATAATAGTATAATGGCCATCAAAAAGGGCAGCCGTTTTTACAAAAGCAAGAGTCATGAAGTAAACATCAAGAAGCTCCGTATCAGTGCTGCCTGATGCTAATTCTTCTTCTGTTCCACTATTAAATTCCTCAGCCAGTTTAACGAGATTATCAGGAAACTCTGATAAAATCCATTCCTTCCGATTATCAGCTTCCTTTTTGAGATCGATAAAATATTGATTAATATTTTTGGCTGATTCGAAAATTCTTTGGTTTTTACCTTTATAGGACCTTTTTATGTTCAGAAAGGGGGACTTCATTAAGTCACCGCTAAACATGCCCCTTGCCCGGTCAACAAGGTTATGAGCCTCATCAATTAATAACAGAGACCTCTTCTTATATTCCTCAGAAAATCTTTTTAAAGAAATTCGCGGGTCAAATATGTAATTGTAATCGCAGATTACCGCGTCAGCTATATAGGCCAGATCTAATGAAAATTCAAAGGGGCATACCCTGTGCTTTTTTGAATATTCCTCAATTGTCCCACGAGATATATTATTTTCATTTGTAAATATGTCGAGTACTGCCCCATTAATACGGTCATAATATCCATCCGCAAAAGGGCACATATCCTTTTGGCAGGATGTGGTGTCATTTAAACAAACTTTATCCTTTGCCGTAAGAGTGACTGTCTTAAAATGAAGCCCTTCTTTTTCTAAAAGATGAAAGCTTTCTTCTGCGGTTTGGCGCGTTATAGTTTTTGCCGTTAGGTAAAAAATATGGTCTATTTCCTCTTCACCAACAGCTTTAACCGAGGGGAAAATGGTGGAAATGGTCTTTCCTATTCCTGTTGGTGCTCTTAAAAATAGTTCTTTCTTTTCCTTGATGGCTGCAAATACAGAGGCAGCAAGCTTTTTTTGCCCCTTGCGATAAGTTTTAAAAGGAAAACCTAAATCCTTTATACTCTGGTGGCGGAGGTTTTTATGTTCTGTCTGCATTCGGGCAAAAGGAAGAAAGGTTTCCAATATCTCTATTACAAAGGTTTCCAATTGCTGAAAAGAAAAGGTTTGATGAAATCTTTTTAGATCATCTGTTTTACTGTCCACATAGGTAAGCTGGATACTTATTTCTTTTATACCTTTAGCCCTGGAGAACATATATGCATAGCATTTTGCCTGAGCCCAGTGTACCGGGTAGGAATCGCTTAAAATACCCTCTATACCTGCTGCAGTAGATTTAATTTCATCAATAATGATATTCCCGTTATCCCCAAAAAGCAGTCCATCACATCTTCCTTCCAATTCGAACAAAAAACCGCCGTGCTCTATTGATAGCTTTAACGGAACTTCTTTCTGGTCACCTTCATTATAGGTCTTTTGGATTTTTTGATGTGCCCTTGTCCCTTCAATCAAGCTTGTTGGCGACTGGAACCTCGAGTCTATACTGCCACTGCGAAATACATATTCTACAAGCGGCCTGACTGAAATATGGTAATGTGGAAGATTTAAATTATTCATAGCTCGTTTCCTATCTTCTTCGAACTTTTGTTCTTATTGTATCCCTTTTTCTACAAATTGTTCAAGTTCCATTTGGGAAATTGACTGGACATAATGAAAATATGGACTTTAGTCTAAATACTTAAATCAATGAAAAAGAAGTAGATGCAATGATTATGCTGAAAATGGAACATCCTTGAAAAAATTTAGCTTTTTCTTAGGTGTGGGGCAAAGCCGACATATGGTGAAGTTCCCAAAATGCAAAAAAAGAGTGAGGCTCTGCCTCACCCATGTCTTATTTCTTTGTTTTGCCTTTGCCAAGATACTCATAGTCGTCTGGATTAATTGGAGTAAATCCCTGCGGTTTATAGAATCTTAACAGATCTTTATATACTACTTCATCAGACATATCCAATTCAGTATGAACCTTATTGTCAATATCCTTACATTGTGCAGGATCGGCTGCTAACTGGCCAGTTGCTGAATCATAGCATTTTTCGTTAAGCTGAGTAACCTTCTGGCCAACATAGTCGCCATTACGGAATAATACCCAGTTTCGATGTTCTTTTGATAATAGGTCTGATCCAAATTCCATGAAATCCTTTGTATCAACACCAAGCAAATGCAGAACAGTAGGTCTTACATCGACTTCTCCGCCGACCTGATGCTGAACGCCGCCCTTCACGCCTGGAACGTGAATAAATAATGGAACACGCTGGAGTGAAGCACTTTGCATAGGAGTAATTTCATCTACCCCAAGCACTTTCGCCATAGCATCGTTGTGATTCTCTGAGATACCATAGTGGTCACCATATAATACTACGATTGTATTGTCGTACAATCCAGAAGTTTTTAAATCATTAAAGAACTGCTCTAATGCCTGGTCCATATAATGGGCAGACTGGAAATACTGGTTTACTACATCATCACCGAAATCGCCTGCAGGGAAATCTGTATCCTGTGGGTCCATTTCAAAAGGAAAATGGTTTGAAAGAGTGATGAATTTTGTATAGAAAGGCTGTTTAAGGCTTTTTAACATTGGCATAGATTCAGTGAAAAATGGCTTATCCTTCATGCCGTAGTTTTTCGTATTCTCTTCTGACATATTATAATACTCAGCATCGTAGAACTGATCATATCCAAGGGCTTTATACATAACGTTACGGTTCCAGAATGTTTTGTAGTTTCCGTGGAATACAGCTGAATTATATCCATAGCCTTTTAAAATTGCTGGCATAGCATGGTACGTATTTTGAGCTTTATTCACAAATACAGAACCCTGTGCCATTGGATAAAGGGAATTCTCCATAAGGAACTCTGCATCAGATGTTTTACCCTGTCCAGTTTGATGATAAAAATTATCAAAGTAGAATGTATTATTATCCCGGGCAAGACTGTTTAGGAAAGGAGTTACTTCCTGTCCATTAAGTTTGTATCCAATCATAAAGTTTTGGAAAGATTCCATTGATACGGTAATAACGTTTTTACCTTTTGCTTTGCCAAAATAAGCAATATTCGGCTCAGCGTAATTCGCTTTACGGTAGTTTTCCACATCCGTAATATCACTGCTGTCAGCAAGCGCACGCTGACTTGATGATTTGATGTTCTGGATAATATCATAAATGGTAAAATTGTATGCACCTAAATATTTAACCAGATACGCACGGTCAAAAGATCTTGTTAAAAGCTGCGGACGATCTTTTTCAGCTAAACCTAGATTAAAAAGGAATGCTGTAATTGAAAACAGCAAAACGATCTTAAATGGCTTTCTGGTTGATTCCTGAATATGATTAAAAACCTTCAATGCAAGAACAATCAGGATAATTGTATCTGCAAAATAGAAGATATCAAACACTGACATAAGCGATAAAGCACTGTCTCCGAGCTGGCCGCCATTTGTTTTAGTCTGCATGAGAACAGGAACAGTAACAAAATCATTGAAGAAACGATAATAGACTATATTCGCGTATAGCAGGAATGACAAAAGAAAATCCATGATAATGATCACAAGTTTTGCCCGTTTTTTAAACAAAAGGCCAATTCCAAAAAAGAAAAGTGCAGAACTGATGGGATTAATAAATAGTAAAAATTGCTGCAGGGTATTTTCTATTCCCAGGTTAAATTCAATTTTATAAGCCGAATATGTCTTTATCCAGAAAAGCACAACAGCTACTGCAAAAAACATTACATTACTGCGGCTAATTCCCTTCGGCAATTGTATTTTTTTCATTTTAAGTCTCCTCTCACTTACCAGTAACTATCACGGTAAACGAACCTCAATTACTATAACACATCTTTAGAAAAAGTAAAATTCATATGGGTTTCAATTGATGGTCCGCGAGGAATTTACTTCTCGCTATTTTTTGACACCAATTTCCCTAATTCAATATTCCGTCTGCTCTTTTCTTCATTAGTGGAAAGATCATATTTTTTTAGAAGATGGAATGCTAAATTCAAACTTTCCTGATTTTGACCGCTTTCGAGAAAAGTTGGAAAAGCTTCCTTAATATTAGACGGCAAAAACTCCATTTGAGTTTCAAATTTTTTTCTTACGTCTTCTGTTGAATGATTAATCTTGCATTCGCTCATCTTTTTTCTCCCACATCTTTTATATTATTTAGAAATCAGTAACTGGCTTAGGCTTTTGGAGCCCGTTCTTTTTCATGTAGTGAAACAAAAAATAAAAAGGTATGGCACTTAAAGTTCTAAGAAGACTCGAGATCGTCATAGCAAAATCCATACTATTTGTTTCAAGAAGAAATACCCCAAATTGAGGTGCAATGAAACCAACTATAGCTAATAAAATATTGTAATTTGCAATATATGTTCCCCTATTCTGTTCGTTTGTCACTTCGAGTAACTGATTAAATAGGAGCAAGACTGTTCCCGAAACAAACAGGCCGGAACTTGCATTCACAATAACCAAGTATATCAGATTATCTGAAAGGATGTTAAGAACAGGAGCTGTAGCCATTCCAAGGGCACAATAAAAGAGCATTTTTGAATTGCTGTGTTTATTTGCCATTTTCCCCCACCAGCGGAAGCTTACGATCTGGGCAACCTGATTCGCAACATTAAACAAGCTAATCCAAAGGCCTGTAGCATGAGCATCTTTTATTTGATAAATACTGAATAGTGACCATGCCATCTGCCAGGCAAAATTAAAAAACAAACTGCATATTAGAAAATATACGAATCGTTTATCCTTGAATGCATTCCAATCCAGAAGTTTGAACTCCTTTTTGTTTTCCTTTTTAACTTTTCGTACCGGTTCAGTATGCTTGTTTAAATAATATACTTCCACTGCTCCAAATATAAACGCAGCTAGGAATAAAATTTTATATGGCATCGGGTTGGCTTTATCGAATAGCTGCAGACCAATGCCAACAATAAAAGTGGTTATCATACCCACAATAGTTAATACACGGTTCCGGTCACTAAAAAAACCGCTTCTCCTGTTATCGGGAACCAAGTCCCCTATAAAGGATTGCCAGCTTAGATTGGCAAAGGAACCAGGGAAGTTCATCAATCCTACGAGGATAACAAATGTCCAGTTTCTATATTCTAATGGTATATAAAGGACAAGAAACATAAGCAAAAGAAAAAGCCTAGTAAAAAGAATTGAGTAGCCTGTAAAGCGTTTCTTCTCTGCTAATCCATTCATGAGAAAGGAACAGATAACCATTGCAAACATACCGATAAATTGCGGAAGTGAATTAATCAGGCCAACTTGGTAGTTCGAAGCTCCAAGGACTCCTATTGCGAATAAAGTAAAATAGTTATTGCTTATATTGAGAACAATAGTTGAAGCTATCCCGTTTTTAATGCTATATTTTTCATTTCGTAAAATATCGTTTTCACTATACATGGCTGTCATCTTCTCTCTGCAGAATTTCTCATCCGTATGGACTTGCCTATTTATTCACTTATTTACCAATAGATATCATACTCCCGCTGGGATATGATGCGCAATAAGTTTTTTCCTTATTTTTTAAACTATTTTAAAAGTTTGATTTTGTTTGAATGATTGGCCCTATGGGGAAAAATAACAAATAGAATCGAGGTGAAAATTATGCCAAGTATTGAACCGGAGTTTACAAAAAGTCCCTATTTTGTTGCCGATCCTGGAAACTGGCATTTAAAGCCTGGAGCACCTCCCGCGGTTCAGGAAGAATTTGAAAAATACATGCAAAGTATAGAGGATCCTCAATCTCCGGGCACAATAAACGGAAATACGATTGATTACCCGTACGAAAAATAAACGAAGGCTGCCAAGTATGGCAGCCTTCGTTTATTAAGATATATTTTCGATAAAATCATTAAAGGAACTAAACAGAATGTTGGGCTTCCAACAGCCATGGTCATGTTTGGTGGTCAAAACCGGATGAACTTCATTGGACAAATCAATAAATAATGGATCACCCTCTCCTTCCTCATAACCAATGACAACCCAATCATCTTTCCACTCCCCTTCTTTCATACCCGTTAAAGGATTACCCTCCAGATCAATCCTATAGCCAATTTGTCCTGTGAAGAACTCTTCTCTTGAAAGTAAATGATAGGAAAATTCGGATACCTTACTAGTTTCTTTTAGTATTATTTCATGGTGATCCAAGGATTCCATTTGACTGATTATTGTATTTAAATCCTGATTTAACAAAGTAATCATCCTTCCTTAAATATCTTTTCATTTATTATTACTCTCATTTCTATTTTAAGATTTTTGTTAGGTATTTCCGCACATTGTTTATGAACCTTTTTTGTCAATTTGTGAATAAAAGTACAAATTAAAAACTTTTGATATTTATGAATAGGTTTATAAGCATAAGACCATGAAGGGCTTCAGAGATTAAAAGGTTTTTTTATGGTTTGTGAACGTTTTCCTTCTATATAATATACCCTTACGATATATGGCAAAAAAAACACACTAGTGTGTAATGAAAAGATAGTCGTGATCCCTTTTTAGAAGTCCTTTTTTTAAGCAAAATAAAAACAGCACTCTGAAAAGAAGTGCTGTTTTTAAACTCGGCCGCGTTTTTAGAGCTGTTTCTTAAGCGACTGTCTATATTGATATTGTTTCCATTGAAAACGGATAAAGCAGCCAATACAAAATCCCATTAAAGCAACGCCTGCAGCAAGAGCAACCATGGCTGAAAAAACATAACCTGCAATGTCCCAGCCTAGGAAAAAGCTTATTAAACTGCCAGCAAGGCATATTACAGCAATTACTTGATTAAACTGCTGCTGATCACGATCTTCAGGAATATATTCAGTTGGTTTTTTCTTTAAAAACAGCTTTGCAAACCGCATGACCGGATTAAAATCAATGGCCAGACCCAAGATACCGGCAAAAAGTGGAATCGCAAGGATCCATTCCTGTTTTGTTATCCATGCTGCAAGTACACACAATACGAGAAACCATTGATTAGTTCGAACTAATGGCTGAGGTATTGAATTAGAAATCATATTTTTCACACCTGTCTAATCGGAATTAAATGTTTTGTTTATTCTATACCATTTTTTATATTATGTGAAGTTTTATGTTCAAAGAATTTACTAAACGAAAAAAAAGAAAGCCAAAGGTTGGCTTTCTTCTATTTAGCGATCATGCATTGGGAACTTTCCCACCGTATGTATGGCACTAATTATTCTCTTGTTAATCCATTTTCGGTTTTCCATTGTATTTAGCTGTTCGAAAATTAATTTTCTTCCGTGTTCTGTTGTAACATAATGGCTTGGAAGGGTATTTAAGGTTAAAGCAATTATGTCATTCCTGCACTTACTGCAAGGGCAGAAAGTTTGATAATCAGGACTTAGCATTGCTACATTCACCAAGGTAGTAACGATTTCTTCCATTACATTAATTAAGTTTCTTTCCATTTTGACCACTTCCAGGTATGTAGAATATTTTTCTTAGCTGAATACTTCTAGTTTTATTTTATCACAAGCTTTTCGTAATTGGTTGTTACCTTTGGCAGAATAAAAGTTCTTTTTTTGAGAAAAATAAAACGAAAATGGGAAATGGAGTGATCAGAGATGAATGAACGAAGAGTAAAACAAATTTTATCTTCCTCTGCTGATATTGTAGTAAAATATAATGGAACCTCAGTTTGGATTGATCAGTTGAACGAAGACGGCAGAACAGCTACAGTCCATTTACGCGGACCTCTTGAAGAGCGGTCTACTGTGGAAATAAATGAATTAGTTGAAGAGTAAAAAACGTAAAGAGCAGGCCGTTCAGCCTGCCCTTTTTCATTCCAACATATTTACATGTTTCAAACCATATCTTCATTTTCTTTATCAATATCAGCTGGCTCAGGCTGTTCTTTCCTAGCAATTCCACTTAAAGAATCCCGGTTTTTGGCACTGTGGTCCATTCCCGCTCCAGGCAGAATGTTCGCCATAGGCAGCTGTTCTAATTCTTTTCCTCTTGGCATGTTTCAATCACCCCTTATAAAAATAGGGTGACCAATTTAACCGGGATTACACGTTTTAATTCCGACAGATTCAACAGCAAAATGTCCTCCATTCCGCTTGATCCTTCTCTCTGCTGTTCACTATGTTTAAACCAGGTTTTTAATCGATTGACGAAATCGCTTTTTCGGCAAGCGAGAGAATTGTCATATCGTCCATAGGCGGATTATGAAGCCCTGCCCTAACGTCCCGATAATATCTTTGAAGGGGATTTTTGATAGATAAGCTTTTTGCCCCAACGATTCTCATAGCTATGTCCACTATTTCTATTGCTGAATTAGTGACTGACAGTTTGACTGCCCCCAGCAATGGTCCCATTGTCTGCTTTTCCTCCTCAGTAGCTTCATCCCATTGGCGAGCAGCAGAATATAAGAAATGTGAGGATTGGACAGATAACAGTTCCATTTCACCCGTTTTTTGTTTTACTGCAGGTATATCAATAATAGATCCTTTAATGCTGTTTGGTGAATATTCCTTTGCAAATTCGATTGCATACTTTTTAGCTGCCTCTGCTATTCCAAGATAGCATGCAGGAATATGAAGCAGCCAACCATTAGCCCCTTTTTTACCTGGAGTAAGGATTTCAACAAAATAATCAGATGGTACCGATACATTGTTTAGGATTAAATCGTGACTCCCGGTGCCTCTCATGGCAATGCTGTCCCATGTTTCCTTTATTTCAAGTCCCTGTGCAGAGCGGGGAATTAGGAAGTTTCCAGTTTCTCCGGTTTCTACAACGGATGCACTTACAATAAAATAGTCAAGAACTGGTGACATGGTTGTAAAGATTTTTCTTCCATTAATTATCCAATGGCCATTTTCCTTTTGGGCCGTTGTCTGAGGTTTCCCGCCTCTTGTAGGACTTCCGGTTTGCGGTTCTGAAGCTGCACTATTTATCAAAGCCCCTTTTTTTACTTCTTCACAAAGCCAGGTAAATTTTTCGTTATTCCAGGACCTTTTTTCTCCAAGATTTTTGATAATACCCATATGCCATCCTATGGCAAGAGCAGTCGATCCATCTCCTTCCGCTATTCTTTCCTGCAGCTTCAGCATTTCATATAATGAAATACCTTCGCCTCCATATTCTTTTGGAACAGTCAAAGCAGTATAGCCTGATTCTTTTAGATCCTGGATATTTTCAAATGGAAATGATCCAGATTCATCCGTAAGAGATGCCCTTTCTTTAAACTTTTTACTAAGGGTATTTATTAAATTAAATCTCTCTTGAGGTGTATTGTCAGAAAGAAAATTCATGTGCCGTCTCCTAACTATTCCCTTCCGGGTCCTTTAATTATCTAAATTATACCTGTTCAGATTAAAGCTGAGAAATGATAAGCACAATAAAAAGGAAGTGTCCCTTTTATGGAACACTCCCTATTATATTAAATCCATGTGGTTAATTTGTTGATTTCCAGGCGTGGCGAAGGACGGCCAGGCTTTAACTTTTTCCCAACAGGAATGATCATAATGGGAACATAACGTTCTGGAACATTAAATTCTTTTATAAAACCTTCATGATCAAATCCGCCGATCGGGCAGGTATCCCACCCCTTAGCTTGTGCAACCAGCATTAACTGCATGGCAGCCAATCCGGCATTGTGATGTGCAGCTACAAGTGGATATTCTTCTCTTTGATAAGCGCCCTCAATCTGGCCGGCTAATGCATTATAGATTTCCTTAGATAATGCCCCAGCCTCTACAAGTGGTGCAAAAACAGGTTCGTAATTCTTGTTTGCTTCTTTATCGCCTAAAATAGCAATAGTTGCAGCCGCATCACGAATTTGCGTTTGATTATAGGCAAGTTTAAATAATTTATCCTTTGCTTCCTGGTCATGAAATACATAGAAATGCCAGTGTTGTAGGTCCCATGCTGATGGTGCCTTGCCAGCAAGCTCCAGAATATCTGTAAGTTCTTCTTTTGATATCTTTTCATCTGGATTAAAAACCTTAACAGCTCTTCTTTCTTCGATTACTTGGAATAAATCCTTCATTGATGTTACCTCCTCTATGCTGTTCCTTCTTATTATTTGTATATAGAATAACTTTATTATTTTTGTATAATTTCATGGCTATGTCCAATTATCTGCTTATATTGATCTGGACAAAAAAAAGAGCCCATCAGGGCAAGTACTTAAAAATTCTTTATGTATAAGGAATTTAAAACTTTCGTTTGTATTGCGAACGTTCCGAAGCAGCCCCTGTTTCATCAGCAGTTTGTTTTATATATGATTTCCACTTACCGGAGGTTTTAGGCTGAGGGGCGTACTTTCTCATTGGCCTTTTAGAAACTACTTCTTTTAAATAAGGTGAACCAGAAGGGCTTTCCTTTTTTAATAAATGCATTAAATTAGTTATATCATCCAAAGCCCGATGCGACTGATATTTTGTAATACCATGAGCCTGAAGTAATGTAAGAAGCTTACTGTTTTCAAATCCATAAACTTTCCAAGGAACATTCCTCATAGAACAGTACCAGTGAAGATCGTTTATCTCGGGATACATATGATATAAGAAACTTCGGTCAAAGGAAGCGTTGTGGGCAAAAACAGAGTCAGAATCTCTAAGAAGGTCTTTAACTTTTGGATCGTCAAAAACCTTTCCCTCTACATCGCTGAAAGGGATACCGTGTATTTTAAATGCAGAAGAATAATTTCTTTTTGAAGTACTTGACAAAGGCTCTCTTAAAAATGATTGCTGATCTAAGATTTCCAGAAATTCACCAGTATCCTTTTGATAAGCAAACTGAATTAGTGCCAATTCGATCATTTCATCGGCTCCGGGGCGTAGACCAGTGGTCTCTACGTCAACGATTAACCCGATTTTTTTATTTTTATCCATATTTATCATCCTAATTAATTATTATTCATAAACTTCTTTCTCTTTTTTTACATACTACCACATTTTATTTTAATCAAACGATTTTTTTCACCCACTAAGGCAAAATAGAACACATCCTTCCGTTTAGAGCTCTCATTTGGAGGAATAATAAAAGAGATTATTAGTAAAGGAGTGATATTTAGATGACGAACAGTGAACTTAAAGAGAAAGTATTAAAAATATTGCAAGAGAATAAAGTCGGAACACTCGCATCTGTTCAGCAAGGCAAGCCCCATTCCCGTTATATGACATTTTTCCATGAAGGTCTAACACTCTATACAGCAACTAGCAAAGAAACCCATAAGGTTGAAGAAATTGAAAAAAACCCTTACGTACACATTTTACTCGGCTATGATGGAGAGGGATTCGGAGATTCATTTCTTGAAATTGAAGGTAAGGCTGCAGTTGACGACTCAGCGGAAATGAAAAATAAATTATGGAATGAGTACTTAGAGAAATGGTTTAAAGGTCCTGATGACCCAAGTTATACTGTCCTCCATATCGAGCCTTCATTAATCAGACTAATGAATAATAAGGGGCTGGAACCAGAAATCCTGAAACTATAAAACGCCTTTTTTTGGCGTTTTTTTCAATTTTTATCCTATTTTTACCTCCTTTTTTTGATATAATTCGATTATAGACAAGGATATCGGGGGGACGATAATGAAACAGTTTTCGGAAGAACTTCTTTTACACTTTTTTCTTATGATGATCATCCCGCTTGCAAGCACATTATTAATCGGGAAAGCTGAGAAGGTTTTTCGGTTATCCTTGTTTGGAATTCTTATATTAACCACTTTTTTAACCATGTCCTTTCCTGTTGAAATCTCGGATGGCCTTTCATTTGATTTGAAATTTATCCCGGTTTTTGTTACTTTTCTATATTTAGGGCCAAAACCAGGTGTTTTCAGCATCGCCGCAATAGTATTATTTGAGTCTGTCAATTCACCTAACACGATCCCTATTTCTTTATTGAATTACCTGATCATCTCGATTCCCTTATTTATCTTGACCAGAAAGTACCATCAATACAAAATTACCAAAAAAATTGGCATTGCCAGCTTATTTTACATTTTAATCTCCTTTTCACGTCTAATCCTCCTCATTGCCACTGGCAAATTAGATGCTTCTTTTTATGTGCTGATGTTTACTATTATCTCCTTTGCAGCCTTGTGTGCCATTATATACTTTATTGAACTCACCCGGCTTCAAGTATATATGCTTGAGCAGCTGCAAAATGCTGAAAAAATGAATGCCATCAGCCAGCTAGCTGCATCCTTGGCTCATGAAATAAGAAACCCCATGACGACGATTCGCGGGTTCATGCAAATAATGAGAGATGAAAAGAATCTAACCTCCGAACAAACTATGTACGTATCTCTCTCACTTGATGAACTTGATAGAACCCATAACATAATAAATGACTTTTTATCCTTGGCCAAGCCTTCCGGAAGTGATTTTGAAATTCTGAATGCTTCATCTCTTCTAAAAGAAACTGTAGAATTTATGCGGCCCTATTCAACCATTGCAAATGTTGATATCCAATCCAACATTCAGGATGGTGCCAATATTGAGGGCAGCCCTACTGAATTTAAGCAATTAATTATTAACCTAATGAAAAATGGTATTGAAGCAATGCCAGAGGGAGGGGAATTAATCATTAAATGCCAGTCTCAGAATGGTTTTGTTTCAATTATTATTGAGGATAAAGGTATTGGTTTGTCCACGAAACAGCTTAATCAGCTTGGACTCCCCTACTATTCTACGAAAACCAAAGGGACAGGCCTAGGCCTGATGATTTCCTTTAATATACTTAAACGAATGAAAGGGAAAGTACAAATTGACAGCGAAATCAATAAAGGCACCAAATTTACTCTTGTATTTAAGGAAACTGTCTCTTAACTAGCAAAATAAAAAGTCCGGCATAATGCGGACTTTTTTCTCGTTTAGTAACCATCATTTTTAAACTTGTTAATAACTCGATACTGACATCCCAGCAACTGTCTCTTACTCTTTTATAAAGATACCGCTTGGCTGCCCATTTGCTCCCAGGCTTTTCTGAAGTTTTCCCGGTCCAGCTTTCTGTTTTTATATCCGTAAGGGTCGTTAATGTAAATATGGTCTTTATCATAGCCAGTTATTACGACACTATGCTGGCTGAAAGTAATTTTAATGGTCCCCTGTGGTGTTTTCCAGGACTGAAAAACATTAACAGGAGCAAAGCTTGTGGTTATAATGACCCAAACGGGAAAACCGTGTCCTACTTTATCAAGTACGCTCGAAAACGGCTTGTTCGTTAAATCAATAACTTTATCGCCTGCATACTGTCTGGCTAAGTCTACAATGGGTCCATGATAGACACCAAGCCCTGGACCATTTTCCATGTCCCCAACAAAACCTTCATTGGGATTTCCCTTTAATCCTTGACCAATATTCAGGGGAACTCTTTTAATCTTTCTGGCTAATTCATTCTTGTTTACCTGATAGCCATGAAACTTAAGCATCATTCCGAGACTGGTTACCTCGCATCCATTATAAAGGCGCGGAGCTTCCATTTGCTTAAATAAAGGAACATCCAAAATAATGTGATCAGGGAGCGGCGGGAGTTTTTTCTCTTTTAGAGCAATAACCTTTTTCTTAACTGGAATCATATCTGCTTGAGCTTCAATTTGCTTAGGCTTTAATAAATTTGAATCGAGTGCGCTGCAGCCAGACAATATCATACTGGCTGACATAAAAACCAAAAGGATTTCTTTTGTATATTTTTTCATTTTTTACCTCACTGCTTTTACTGTCTATCTATTCAATATCTTATTATATTAAAAGTTTTATAGAAATTGCCAAACTTAAGGCTTGGTAATTTCTTTCAAGCTAAATAAATTGGTTATTTATTGAATTAAGTCTTAGTAAATCACACCGGAAGTTTATGCAATTATTATATTCCTAATGGATTTATTTTGAATTCGCTATTCTTATTGCGGAATAAATAAGTATTACTTAAAAGAGCAAGGGGAATAGCTGGACGAACAAAAGCCTTTCAAGGATGCCATTTGCTTTTGCCATTCTACCATTGTGCGGAGTATTTTAAAATAAGAAGGGAGGAAGCCGTGGCTTCCTCCCTATTGTGGACTTGGTTTATGAAACAACCCCATTACTTCTATTGTTTCTGTAATGTTCACAAAAGCTTGTGGGTCTACCTCTTCTATTATGTTTTTAACTTCAGCGAGTTCATAGCGTGAAATGACTGCAATTAAAATGCTTCTCTTCTCATTTGAGAATCCTCCAACACCATCCATTACAGTTAAGCCCCGATAAACCTTTGAGATAAATTTCTCCCTTATTTCATCACCTTTTTCGGTAATAATCATTAAAGTCAGTTTTACATGATGAGTATACACGGCATCAACCACTTTTCCAGTGATAAATATGGATACAAGTGTGTAGAGTGCCTGATCCCAGTCAAATAGAAAGCCACTTAAAATGATTACCGCTGCATTCATTCCAGATAGAAGAGCTCCAAGTGGAAAATCCTTTTTCCTCGAAACCATCATGCCAATAATATCAAATCCCCCTGTTGAGCCTGAGGAACGAAATACGATACCAACACCCAATCCCGTAAGTGCCCCGCCAAAAATGGATGACAAAATTTTATCCTGGACAATTGCCTGCACAGGAACAAAATAAAGGCCTACAGAAATAATCAGGACTGATAAAAGGGTATTCCCAATAAACTTTTTTCCGAGTTTCAAATATCCAATAACTAATAAAGGAAAATTAAGCAAGAAGTTAGCAACACCTGTATTGATCGGTGAAACCATCGCTATGATCATTGATACGCCGCTCATACCGCTGCTCATCACTTTGTGAGGTATTAAAAATAAATTAAAAGCAAGTATAATAATTATTGATCCAAATAATAATCTAAGCAACCTCATCAAAAGTGTCCTCCTGATACAAACAGACTTTTCTTTTTATAAAATATACTGATTATCCCTTTCTAAGTAAATTTAATAGTTTTTTAAAATAATTTAAATTAGTCTGTCTTTAAACAAAGGACTATCTCTCCAAATTTCCTTACTGGCATCCCTTCACTAAAGAATTACTTTTTAAGCAAAAAGAAACCGTGGTTTTTCAGTTCAAATTTTAAGGTACCCAAGAAATTGAAAGACAATGTACTTTACCTGGTTTCTCTCTTTTTCTCTCAGAGAATTTATTACAGATTAACTTCATATATGAAATTAATTAAACAGAAAAATTTCATATATGAATTAAATAATATTTTTTATTTCGTATATGAAATAAGGCGGAAATAAACGGGAACCCGTTTATGTTTCCGTCCCTGATAAAGTATTTAATTGATTCTTTATATATCCTAACTGCAATTGAAGTCTAATACGCTCTTCATTCCCAAGAAATCCGAATATTTTTCTCAAATATTCTTCATATTGGGCATTGAATTTTTCTTTTACTTGTTCCCCTTTCTCTGTAAGACATACCAGTGTTATTCTCTGATCGGATTGGTGATTTTCTTTTTTGACATAACCATCCCTTTTCAATCTCTGAATCATAGTAGTCATGTTACTTGGTGCACAGCCAATTTCATCAATTAATTCTGTCATCGTAGCTTTTCCAAGACGGGATAGAACCTGAATGACCCCAAACTGAACAAAGCTAATATTTAAAGATTCTAGTTCTTTATCAATGCCCCTTTGAAGAAGATGATGTACATCCCTTACTAAATTATATAGCTCCCTATTCTGGTTCATTTTCCATCCTCCTTGCAAATTCAATAAGAATAACTATTTTGATATAAAGTTAATTCTGGTATAAGCGCATCTAATTTATTAGAAAAACTTGGCATTCGCCAAGTCCCTTTGGCGGATGCCCTAGTTTTACTTATCACGCTCAAATCGGTACATCCTGTACCTTTCGCCTGACTAGGACTTCCTGTCCGTCGTGCGTTCAGAATTTAGGGATATAAATTCTGATTAGCCAAAAAAGGATTGACATTCTTCTGTTTTTAATTATACTTTAAAACTATACTAACTTAATAACTTTAAATCCTCATCAACCGATGAGGTAGAGGTCGCGGCTTTTATTAGTAAAACGGACGAGGTTCAGAGAAAATCTAAAACTCCGTTTGAAAGGAAGAGTTGCCGAAGTTTGTTTTTGTTCTCTGCAAGGACAAGCTGGGGCTGTTTCCAAAAAGGAACAGAACTGTCACGTTTGTGCCCTACCAGCCAAACGTGTTGTGCTATCTTTCGGAAGGTATGATGCGGGGTACTGATATGCCGTCGAATCTGCTTCGAGGGCATTTTTATATTCCCGACTCCTTCCGCAACATCTAGAAAAGGGGTATAGATTTTCATGCAGACATCTTACAAGGAAAAAACATTATCATCAGCTTTCCCACAATCTAAAAAAGGAACATCTGAGTTAAAGCGTTCCTTAAAGTCCAGACACTTAACCATGATCTCCTTAGGCGGGACTATTGGTACTGGTCTATTTTTGGCAAGTGGCGGAGCTATCCACACAGCCGGGCCGGGCGGAGCACTTCTCTCCTATATTCTAATTGGAATAATGGTTTATTTCCTAATGACCAGCCTTGCTGAAATGGCAGCCTACATGCCTGTTGCTGGAAGCTTTAGCACATATGCTACCAAATTTATAGATCCATCACTTGGTTTTGCTTTAGGATGGAATTATTGGTACAACTGGGCTATAACTATTGCCGCTGAACTATCTGCTGTCACAATGATCATGAAATTTTGGTTTCCAAACACACCTTCTATGATTTGGAGCAGTATATTTTTAGTGATCATGTTTCTCTTAAACTATCTTTCTGTAAAAGGTTTTGGTGAAGCTGAGTATTGGTTCTCTTTAGTTAAAGTAGTCACTGTCATCATTTTTATTATTACAGGATTTTTAATGATTTTTGGAATTATGGGCGGTCATGCGCCTGTTGGATTTAAAAACTTTACAGTTGCTGATGCACCATTCCACGGTGGCTTTATGTCTATGCTCGGTATTTTTATGGCAGCAGGCTTCTCGTTCCAGGGAACTGAATTGCTTGGGGTAGCAGCTGGAGAAAGTGATGATCCAACAAAAAGCATTCCAAAGGCTGTAAAACAGGTTTTCTGGCGTATTCTTCTATTTTACGTGCTTGCCATCCTTGTAATTGGTTTATTAATACCATATACAAATCCAAACCTGGCAAGCGGTGAAGTTACAGTAAGTCCGTTTACAATGGTTTTCCAAAAAGCAGGTATTGCTTTTGCCGCATCTGTAATGAATGCTATCATTTTAACTGCCGTACTTTCAGCAGGAAACTCTGGTATGTATGCTTCAACCAGAATGCTTTGGGATTTGGCGCGTGAAGGAAAAGCTCCTAAATTTCTAGGTAAATTGAATAAAAACGGAGTTCCTGTTAATGCTTTAATCGTAACTTCTCTTGTTGGCACAGTGGCATTCCTTGCTTCACTTTTCGGTGACGGCAAAGTCTATGTTTGGCTGCTTAATGCCTCTGGAATGTCAGGTTTTATTGCCTGGCTTGGAATTGCCCTAAGTCATTATCGTTTCCGTAAAGCATTTGTTGCACAAGGTAAAAGCCTAAATGTCCTGCCATATAAAGCTTTGCTGTTCCCTTTTGGTCCTATATTTGCTTTTGTTCTTTGTACAATTGTAGTCTTGGGACAAAACTACTCAGCATTTATGGGTGACCATATCGATTGGAATGGTGTTCTTGTTTCCTATATTGGCCTTCCTCTCTTTATTGTAACTTGGCTTGTTTATAAATTTGTTAAGAAAACAAAGGTTGTTAAACTGGAAGAGTGCGATCTTTCAAACTAAGTTAAAAGCTGTCTTATGCGGTACTCTTTCCGCTGGGGCAGCTTTTTTTATTTCTACTGTTTATAGAGTAGGTCCAAAGCTCATCTTCGTTTTTCCCTTGTTGTTTTATATCCTGTGATTACATAAAAACTTATTCTTGCATGGTTATCTTTTTCACCCCCAGTCTCTCCATTTTTCATTTCCTTTTCTATATCTAGAATCTCATTTCCTGTTTTATAAATTTCCGTTAATGCGAAACTTTTTGATTTCAGCTTGAAAACGAAAAATTAGCAAGTCTTGTTCATTTTATTTTATTTCTGGCACTAGAAACAAAATGTTTCTAATTCGCAAATATATCCCCCTCTAAAAGATTGTATTCTATTTTTATAGTTAAATCCCTTGAACCTAATAAGCTTTCGGGTGTTTTAAGAATCGAATAAGCAAAATGGGTTATCTTAATTATAGGAGGGATTATCATGTCCAGAAAAAGGAAATTACTCGTTCCGGAATCGCGAAAAGCAATGGATGAATTAAAGGCTAAGATAGCTGAAACTAGCAAGCCAGAAGAAGCAAAATTTGAAATAGCAAAAGAGGTAGGTGTCCCATTAGAGCACGGTTATAACGGTCTTCTTACAGCCCGTCAGGCGGGAAAAACAGGGGGAAGACTCGGAGGCCAAATGGTTAGTGAATTAATCAAAATGGCAAAGGAAAATTTAAATAAAAATAATCAATAAATTACAATCCATTATGAGGAGGCCAATCTTTGCTTCCTTTTTTTCATTTTTACCCGCTTTTAAATCCCATAACCCTCCCCCCGCCAAGAAAGCTCACTTGAAAAAAGCAAGTTTTTTGCCCATCTTGGAAACCTTTTATACAAAACATTTGACAAATTTGTGTCAAAGTGTAGAATATTCAGTAAAAGGGGATGTTATTATGGACCATATGAGACCAGCCTTAGCAGGTAAGAAAATCGCTTCCATTGGTATTTTAATTGGGTTAGTCATCTTTTTTGGCAGCCTTTTTGCAAGCGGTTACAATGAGAACTATTATATTTCTGTTTTTGGTATTGGGGTCATCATTGCATCAATGGTATTCTTTGGATTTGGGATGTTTCTTAGTCTTGCGGATGAAATATCTTCCAAGCGGGAAAGAATCTAAGGTTATATGTAAAAGCCCGCCTTTTACGGCGGGCTTTTTCCTGTTAAAAAATATAAAAACGAAGGATCTCCCTGCAGTGGAGATCCTTCGTTTTATATTTTTGTAATAGACAATGCATTAGCAAGTGTGGACTTTATGGTTACACGGTCAAAAGATAGTCCCAACTGGACAGCTGTTTGAGCGATCTCTGGACGAATGCCTGAAATAGTAGATGCAACCCCAATTAAATCGAGGGCTTTAAGTAATTGAAAAATCTGATGAGCTACCATAGTATCAATCATTACCACACCGGATAAATCAATATATAAGTGTTTGACTCCCTTTTCACCGCATTGCGTTAAGGTATTTTCTAATATCCTTTTAGCCCTAGCTGTATCAATGTCTCCTATTAACGGAAGAAGAGCCCTGTCATCATTCAAAGAGATAACTGGAGAGCTAAGTTCATTGATCATTTCCTGCTGGGCCACTAGCTGCCTGTTGGAAATTTTATAAGCTTCCTCCACAAACCGATGAATAGCAACATCAAAAGCTTTTATTATCATTTCATTCCATAAATCAGCTATTGACCGCTCTATCTTCTCTTTGTTTTCATTGATAAAGTTTCTAACATATTTTAAAAACACATCCCTAACCCGCACGAATTCACGTATAACATTAGGGATGGGTGTTTTCATATGTTCTGGATCACTGGCTATCATAACAATCCATTCATTAAAAGTTTTGAAAAACTGTGACTTTTCTTCAATAAAAATCCGGTTTAAATGAAGAACAAAATCAAGGTTCTGCTCTCTTAGTATTTTAACAACATGAGAATTACTAGAAGCATAAACAGACATCGCATCCGAATCCTCGATATTTTCAAACCATTCACTGCTAATATCTGTTGCATGCTCTTCCATATACAAAAATAAAGATTGATTTCTATGCATTAAATACCCTCCTAGGTATTTGATGTTTATATGATTCTCCGGCCAACCTGTGCCAAGGAATAGTAAATCCCGTGCTGAAGCGAATGAAAACAAGGAAACTTCGATAGATTTATATTAGACTCTGTCATATTTTTCCCCAACTCAGCAGAAATACCGACCAAAATGGTATCAACGCCTATTAGTGATGCTGCTGCACCGAGCTTACGAATAAACTCTGCACTATAACCACTCATTTCCTGGTCAAGGCCGGTTAGATCCAGCACTAAAAATTGCGCCTGATATTTTGGTAAATTATTAAGTGTCTTTACTAACAAATCTTCAGATCTGCTTTCATCATATTTACCAATTAGAGGCACGACCACGATTCCTTCAAGAACGGGAATAATAGGAGAGGATATTTGCTTAATGAGTTCCTGCAAATCCTTTGTTTTTTGCTCTACCAATATTTCCAGCTCTCGAATATGTTCCGATTCTTTTTTCCTTGCGAGCTGGTGAATATTCTTCGAAACGGTAACCGAAGATGGAGAATATTCGAACAGGCTGTATTCATCGCCATTTACTTGGTCTTTTTTAACGTCAAACCAAATGTTCTTTCCAAATAACCCTGTAAAAATTCCAGCATAGTGAGCCGCAAGAAAAGTTCCGCCTTTTTCCTTCGCTTGTGCTTTGTTTATTTTATATTCCCAGCTGTCCTGCATTCTAACTGTAACTGTAAATGCTTCTTGATTTAAATCGAGGATTTTGGCTTTTCCCCAGCCTGCTGAAGCGTATGTATGTGGAATAAGAGCCGAAGCTTCTATAACATTAACCCCTTTAAGATTACGAAAATATTCGCCTACTACCAATCCTTGCCGAAATCCGGTTGTTTCTAATACTACGCTTGCAGCATCTTCTCCGGATACTTCTTCAATTGTATCAAAAAAGGTCTTCATTGCTGAGGAAATCCAAAAAAGGACTGAATCATCATTTTCGAATAAAAATAGTCCTTCCCCCATATCCCATTTAAAATCTAACCCCCCCACCTTTATTTCATAGCGATTTTCGCTTGTACTATTGCTCAATCGAAATAACCCCTTCCTACAACAAGCTATTCAGCCAGCTATACCTTTTTTCCTATTTAATAATGTACATCCTACTTTTATAAATGTCTACTGATAGACTTTCCGCTACTTCTTTATAACATTCCCTTAAAAAGAGCACCCACTGTTTAAAAAAGAAAAAATATATAGGTTTTGCGAGTTCTATGCCGGATTCTTTAAAAGACAAATAAGAAAAGGTCACCAAAAACTTGAAGGTGACCTAAACTAATCTTATTGCTTAAAATTCAGCGTTTCCGGTTGTCCTTGGGAATGGAATGACGTCGCGAATGTTAGACATTCCTGTCAGATACATGACTAAACGTTCAAATCCAAGACCATATCCAGAGTGCTTCGTTTCACCATATTTGCGAAGCTCCAAGTACCACCAATAGTCCTCAATGTTCATTCCGAGCTCGTCTATCCTGCTTTTTAATACATCTTCACGCTCTTCGCGCTGGCTTCCGCCAATTAATTCACCAATGCCAGGTACCAGAAGATCAGTAGCAGCAACAGTTTTATTATCTTCATTCGTTCTCATATAAAAAGCTTTAATTTCTTTAGGATAATCCGTCACGAAAACTGGGCGCTTATAAACCTTTTCGCAAAGATAGCGTTCATGTTCTGTTTGCAGATCTGTTCCCCATTCTACCGGATATTCAAAATTCTCTCCGGCATTCTTTAAAATTTCCACTGCCTCGGTATATGTTACTCGGCCAAAATCTGCATCATGAGCAAGTTTTAAACGATCAAGCAAGCCTTTTTCTATAAAGCTGTTAAAGAAAGCCATTTCCTCAGGAGCGTTCTCTAGTACATAGCCAATAACATACTTAACCATTTCTTCTGCCAAATTCATTATATCGGGAAGTTCAGCAAATGCCACTTCAGGTTCGATCATCCAGAATTCAGCTGCGTGCCTTGCAGTGTTTGAATTTTCAGCACGGAAAGTCGGACCAAAGGTATACACATTTCTAAATGCAAGGGCAAATGTTTCGGCAGAAAGCTGTCCGCTAACTGTTAAATTTGTTTCTTTGTTGAAGAAATCCTTTGAAACATCCACTTTACCGTCTTCGTTTTTGGGAAGATTATCTAAATCAAGTGAGGTAATCCTGAACATTTCCCCTGCGCCTTCAGTATCGCTGCCAGTAATAATTGGCGTATGAACATTTACAAACCCTTTATCCTGGAAAAACTTATGAATAGCATAGGAAGCAAGCGAGCGAACTCTAAACACGGCATTAAAAGTATTTGCTCTTGGACGAAGATGGGCAATTGTCCGCAAATATTCAAATGAATGTTTTTTCTTTTGTAAAGGATAGTCAGAAGTCGAATTACCTTCAATACTAATCTTTTCAGCCTTAATTTCGAAGGGCTGCTTCATTTGTGGAGTCAAAATAAATTTTCCTTCTACTGTAATAGAAGAACTTATAGAAAGCTTTGCTACATCTTTAAAGTTTTCCATCTGGTCGTCAAATACAATTTGAACACTTTTAAAAAAGGTTCCATCATTTAATTCGATGAATCCGAACGTTTTAGAGTCCCGAACAGTTCGAACCCAGCCTGATAGAGTGACCATTTGATCTGTATACTGTTCCTGATTTCTGTATAAGTCCTTAATGACTGTTTTCTTCATATAGCTTCCTCCTAGTACATTTATAAAATAAAAAACCTTCCATCCCGTATAAAAGGGACGAAAGGTTTAAGTTCCGCGGTACCACCCAAATTGCCTAAAAAGGCCAGCTTGCAAGCAAATAATGCTTTCCAGCCCGTAACGTGCCGGTGACGTCCATGCCTACTGGGAATGCCTTTTCGGATGGAAACTCAGAGGTGTTCTTCATTTGCGCTTCCTCATCAGGCTCCCACCATCCCCGACTCGCTATGGATTACAGCAAAAATTACTTTCCTCTTCATCGTTTTTATGTATTCCTTTTATCACTATCTAAAATAACATATTCACTAAACAAGATTCAACTTAATGCGATAATATTTCACTATAAATTTCTCTAAAATCCTTTAAGGAATCCCTCTTTACAAGATTTTATTCCATAATCATACCTCTTATTATAAAAAATTAGATTTTTTACAGGAAATTGGGGAGCTACCGTCGAAATTACACAAGGAACACACGTTTGATTCGCAAAGGGAGGAAGATGAAAGTGGATAAATTAACTTGTATTGCATTTATCATGTATCAATCTTCAGAGAATCAACATGTAAGAGATCTGGCCATTCAATTATTGAATGGCGACATATCCATCCGAGAGTTAAAAAAGGATTCATTGACCTGTACATTAGTTGGAAAGGCTGAATTAACAGCAAAAAAACATAAGTCAAACCGTATGGAATTGCAGAAATTTGCTGAAGAATTTTTAATGGTAGAGGTTTAAGAACAAAAGGCCAATTTCCTAATCGCCTGTAAAAAAGGACCTGGGTTAAACCTAAACCCAGGTCCTTCATTATGTAAATAAATGTCGACAATCATTTGATGGCTACAGGTTTAATTTTAATTTGCAGTTGGTATATAAATTATACACAACAAATTAAAATCATCATGAGAGGAAGATTAAAATGGTTCAAGTGAATATTAAAGTAAATTACGAGGGAAAAAACTACCTGACTAATGTTATAGCACCTAAACACACACCGGAGGAAGAAATTACGAGAATGGCCCACCAACAGGTTGAACGCCAGTGGAGAAAATAATTACCGGTGTAAAATAGTTTCCGTGGAACAACGGAAACTATTCAATACATATAGAAAGCAGCTTTCCCGCTAGGGAGAGCCGCTCATTATGTTTAATTATTGCTATTTAACTTTATTGGAATTCAATCACTACCTATTTTATATTCCATAAAACTTCTTCCATTTCCCTTAAAGCAGCAGCTTATTACCACTCCTAATCAACATACCTTCCACTTTTAAAATACAACTTGCGACTTTTCCTGACTGTATTCCCGCATGATCCGCTCGATTATTGTTTTAACGGGAAGAATGTCCTTGATTTCTGCCACTCTGGAACCAGCAAACACTAATCCGTTTTCCGTATCTCCACTAAGTGAAACCTTTAAAGAATCAAGAGTACAAAAACGGTAAGAACAATTTTTCAAGCAATCGAGACACTTAGCTATTTTAAGCTTGTTTTCCTCGCTGATCATTTCAGTGAATTTATTTCGAATAGCTCGGCCCTGGAGGCCAACGGTTGTTTTTACAAGTACAAGATCTTCTTCTTTTGTTTCAACATACTTACGCTTAAAGGAAAGCGGGGCATCACATTCTTCACTCGCGACAAACCGTGTACCCATCTGGACACCTGATGCCCCCATTTCCAATGCTTTAGCGAGGTCACAGCCGGTCAGAATTCCTCCAGCAGCAATGACAGGTATCTTAACTGCTTCCACTACTTCCGGGAGGATATCAAACATAGGCCTGTCAGTTCCAAGATGACCGCCTGCTTCGAATCCTTCTACTACTACAGCTGCAGCGCCAAGCCGTTCGGATATCCTGGCCAGCTTTGCAGAGGAGACTATAGAAAGAACCGGGATTCCGGCCTCTTTTCCCCATGAATACATATCCCTGGAGATTCCAGCACCAGAAATAATAAAATCAACTTTTTCCTCTAAAGCAGCTTTCATCTTCTCTGCAAAGTCATTCATGGCAAACAAAACATTAACACCTATATAACCGAGACCCTTTGTTTTTTCTCTAGCCAAACGAATATGATTTCTCATTTCTTCCACTGAGATTCCTGTGCCCGAAATAATGCCGATTCCACCTGCATTTGCAACAGCAGAGGCAAGCCCGCTTAAAGATATACCTACACCCATCCCACCCTGTATGATAGGAAACTTGGGAGCCATATGCCCTATTTGTAGCTGTGGTAAAGTCAATTTCATTACCCCTTTACATTTTGTATTTCAATTCCCTCCTATCGTATTGCATATCCTAAAAAAAAGCTGTGATATATATTACCTGGTATTAATATTTGATAATAAAATTTTTAAATATTTCTTTATTAAAAATGTTTATACTTTTTAGACCCGGGTAAATAAAGAGTGCAAGGCCAAAACATAACAGGAGGGACTGGTCCACATGGAGTTAACAGCGACTCAAAGGTTAGTTTATGGCATTGCAAGTGGTGAAGGAACATTTGCGGAGCGATCCATTGGAACGCTCGTCTGTAATCGATATACTTAATATCGTTACGGCCCCATGCAAATGTTAACTTTGTAATCACTTTCCTTTATGAGGATGAAAAAAGGTGCAAACCAATCGGTTCGCACCTTTTTTCATGTTCTTATTTTGATAGGTGATAAAATTCTTCAGGAACTTGATCCATTAACGGGCTTATACCGCCCTTTGAAAACAAATGTAGTTCGTGCATCGCCCTGGTACAGGCAGTGTAGAAGAGTTTACGCTCACTTTCCCTGGAGTATTTTGATATATCATAAAGGATGACAGCATCAAATTCTATTCCCTTTGCCAAATAGGCTGGAATGACTGATATCCCTTTTTCATATGCCATTGTACCTTTTTCTATTAAGTGAGAAGGAAATAAATCCTTTGTCTTTTCATAAAATTTCTTGCTTTCTGATGCTGTTAAACAAATTACTGCGATCGTTTCATTTCCGTTATCCTGCATCTCTTTAATCTTTTTAGCGATTTCGCTATTAATTTGCCACTCGTTAGTAAGAATGACTTCCGGCCTTTTCCCTTCCCGGTTAAATGGCTCGATTTTATCCCCACCCTCGATTATATATCTGGTAAAGTCTACAATCGGCCTCGTGGAGCGGTAAGTTCTGTTGAGCTTTATTTCCAAAATGTCATCGTTAAGGTCATGCTGACTTGTTAAAACAGTATCAGCCCCCGATGCGCCTGAAAAAATAGCCTGGTTAAAATCTCCCAGCAGGGTCATTTTGCTGTACGGGAACATGGACTGAAGAAACGCAAACTGGAATGGTGAATAATCCTGTGCCTCATCAATGAAAATATGGCGTATGGAAGGATTTGACTTTCTTCCTTCTATAAGATCCTGTAAATAGACAAAAGGAGTCGCATCCTCGTATGCCATTTGGGAAGATTCAAGTCTATTAAGGGTTCCCGAACAAATTTCTGCCCATTTGTCCGGAAAACCAGCCTTCTTAGACACAGATTGAAAAAACTGGCTGTAAATACCAGGCATATCAACGAATTTCAGTTTCTTTATGGCATTGAAAATTGGCTTAAACTTCTCCTTTACCACCATTTCCGAAAGCCATTTTTGTTCCAGTTCAAAGTCATCGAATGAATTTTCGTTAAAGCGGTTCTTTTCCTGCAGCTTTTTAAACGCCTCCAGAAAATCCTCTTTATCGAGAAATTGGAGTTCTTCTTCTACCCATGACTTCGATTGTTCCTTTTTAACCTTCCTTCTCATTTCTTTAAGGAGCCATTCCTTAACAAGCTGAATCCTGTTTGGCATTGAAAAGTTTTTATCCAGTGAGTAAAAATATTTACCTATTTCCTCTTTAGATATAAGTCCTTCATTACGGAATAATAAATCCCTAAACAGAAGGCCTTTTTTAGAAAGAATTGACGCATATTCATCAATAGCTTCCTTATATTCAAGAGTCGATTTAAAACGGATCCCCTGGATGCGGGGACTTTTTTCCGACACGTCTCTTGATGAAAGCAAAAATTCTAATTGGGAAAACGGATCTTCAACTTCAAATTCCCTTCCTATCCTGCTTATAATGTATTCCTGAAAGGTGGTCTGCTGCATATTTTCTTCCCCTAATTCCGGTAAAACGGTTCCGACATAACTATTAAATAGAGGATTTGGAGAAAACAGCAATATATTTTCAGAAGTAATTGTACCGCGGTATCGGTAAAGCAAATAAGCGACACGTTGGAGTGCAGCTGATGTTTTACCGCTTCCTGCCACACCCTGGACTATTAAAAGCTTGCTCTTTTCATTCCTTATAATCTGATTTTGTTCTTTTTGTATAGTAGCAACAATTGTTTTCATCTGGGTGTTTGCGTTATTGCCAAGCACCTCTCGCAGCAGCTCGTCACCAATGGTCACTCCTGTTTCAAACATTGCTTTTATCTTTGAATCTCTTATGACAAATTGCCGTTTTAACTTCATATCTCCTTCTATTCGTCCTTCAGGGGTACTGTACCCTGCCGGTCCAGGAGCATGATCGTAATAAAGACTCGAAATCGGTGCACGCCAGTCATAAATGAGGAAGTTTTCGTCTTCCCTATCCATCAATGAGGCAATACCCAAGTATACTTTTTCTGTTTCACTTTCGCCAAGTTCATGAAAGTCGATTCGACCGAAGTATGGTGAATTTTTTAGCCGAGCCAGCAGCCTAAGTTGTTTATCAGTTTGCTTAAAGGAGCGTTCCCTCTCTGCGAGTAAAGCTGCCTGCTGTTTAATGCTGGTGTAGGTTTCTGCTATATCATCAGGTTCATCAAAATTAACCGTTACATCCTCCCAGAAGGTTTTCCGGATTTCGAGGACGTCTGACCCTATATGTTTAGCACCTTTTGACAGCTTTTGGGCCTTTGCTTTGATTTCATTTACAATAAATTCAACCCGTTCCTGCTCTTTATAAAGATCATTATCTTGAATTTCGCTCATCAAACCACTCCCCGGATAAAATTAAGCCGATTGTTTGACAACTCAATAAGTATGTGTTAATGTTATTATAGGATTTTTTATGTGCTTGCAATCAAACTATTGAATAGGCCGAATCTTATTCTACAATATATCTTGGTCCTAGTTCAACTTATCTTAACGCCAAAGGGCGTTTTTTTATTTATCTGTATATTTACTATTGGTCCTCCTCCTTCTTTTATCCACATTTTTATTTTTTTATATTCTGTTATTAGCCAAAGCTTCCTCTCTTGTAATAATACTCTTAATATCTTTTGCAGCTTTTAAAGTATCTAAGTCCCTATCTCTTTTATTCTGTAAAATAACTATCGAGGTCCCATCCTTGTATATGATATGAATAGAACTCCATCCACTGATAAATCCCCTGCTAAAAACAAAATTTTGCTTAATATACAAGCCAAGACCATAACCTGATGCGGATCCTGGTGTTTTTACTTTTTTCCATGATTTTTTGGAAATAAGCTTTCCGTTGATAAGAGCCTGGTCGTACTTACAAATATCCAGAGATGTTGCATATACATCCCCCGCTCCATACAAAAGTGCGGGATTTAATTTTCTGGAGGGCCGTAAAAAATTATGAATTTTAATATAACCTTTAGACGAAAAGGGGCTTGGCTCCTGGTAAGTAATAAATCCGCTATCCCTCATTCCGGATTTTTTAAATATATTATCATTTATATATGTATGAAGTGGCATTTTAGTAATTTTTTCGATTATATAGCCTAAAATCATGTAATTTGTATCTCTATATTCCCAGTGTGTGCCTGGAGCAAAAGCAGCAACAGGCATTAATTTTATTTGATTAATAAGATCAGATGGTGATGAATGCGCCCTTGTCCAAAGTATGGGCTTTAAACCCGATGTATTGGTCAGTAAGTGAATAATTTTGATGCGTTTACCATTAGGAAAATCTGCGATATATTTTGAAATAGGATCTTTTGTGTGAAGTAACCCTTTTTCCTGAAGCTGCAGAATGCAAGCAGCTACCATGGATTTTGTGATGGAGGCAATAGGAAAGGTTGTTTTCTTTGTGTTTTTGATATCCCTTCTTATATCAGCATTACCAACTCCCTCATTATATAAAACCGTTGAACCTTTCATTACAGCAACACTTCCGTTAATCCCTTTTTCCCTTAAGTAGCTCCTTATTTTTAAATGTATGTTATTTTTTTCAGCATTATTAGATACAAAAATCGGAACCGATTTTTCAGGTATACTAGAATCAGCTTCTCTATTTTGGGAAAAGGCTGAAATAATCATGATAAAAAATAATAGCAGTCCTTTTAAAAATCTCTTCATTTCTTCCTCCTGCTACGCAAAGGCATCCTTATCTAATAGTATCCATCTTTCCATTTTTAATACTGAGAAATCATTCGAAAGCTACCAGGTGAAAAAGTGAATAGTACGTAGAATTAACCTCCAAAGGAGGGAAAAAAGTGCTTTAAAGATGGCTTCAAGAATAACGCCCACTATTTCTCCAAACAATTGCTTAATAAGCCGCAGCAATAGATTTTCCTTAGCTTCTCTTTTATAGAAAGAATCCTTCAACTTTTTCGTCTCCTGTAAATTAAGTAGCTATTGTTTAAACATTGATTTAACTTTATTTAAATCCTCCAAAAGCTCGCAGACTTCCTCATGCGACAAAAGGACAGGCATCTGATCATTTAAAGTCAGAACCATTCCTTCTTTATCTTCTTCATATTTTTGCAGATAGAAAAAAAGACTTTCTGCCATTTTTTCATTTAAGATAGATTCAATGTGAAAGCTTTTTACTCTACGAATAGCAAACTCATTTTCCCGGTCATCATAAACCCCTGATAGCAGTCTTCCTTCAAGGTGATTCACAAAAATCTCTCCCTTCCATTTTGTTTAATATACCCAATTTTCCTTATGTTAAAGGAGATAATGCAAGCAACCTAATTTTTTCATTAGAAAAACTAGGCATTCCTGTCCGTCGTGCGTTCAGAATTTAGAGATATAAATTCTGATTAGCCAAAAAAAAGCTCCCAGATACGGGAGCAATTTTTCAATATTATAGATTTTCTAGCTCTTTTTTCAAAAAGGCAGCCACTTCTAGCATTCCAAATTTTCCTGCTTTTGCTTCAGCATCTGAATTGTAATTTGTATTTGTATTAATATCATAGGTAAAAATTTCTCCTGATGCATCCCTTATAAATTCAATTCCGGCAACTCGAATGGAATTTTCAGCCAAAACCTGTTTGTACTTTTCAATGATTGGATCACTAAATCCATCAATAATTTGAAATTTAGGCTTCTCTTCCACCTCTTCGCCTACCGGGCAAAACAAATCCCCTATCTGACATGCATCAGCCGGGCATAGCTGGAATCCTTCTGATGTATCTACCTTTACGGCGTATACAAAATTGCCCCCTACAAACTCACAACGTGTAATAAAACTTTCAGGTGACTGGATATATTCCTGGATTAAAGTTATTCCGTCTACAGGTTCTTCAAAACCAGGGCTTTCGACATACGTCCTAAGGGCATCCATTGTTTGAAATAACTGTACACCGAGTCCTTTTCCTGCACGGTTATGCTTTGTTATGAAAGCTTTGCCTTCAAATTGAGACGCAGCCTCGAGAATTTGCCCTCGTCCTACAGCAGCAACCGTTTTAGGAGTCCGTACTCCATATTTATTTAACTCCAGATACTGAAGTACCTTGCTTACCTCTAATTGGAGAGCACGAGTACCATTTAAAACCTTCCGTCCGTGTGCTTCCAGCCATGCCAGTACTTGAGCAGTATATTCAGCCGCAAAACGATGATCCCTTGTGTGGGAAGAGGCACTCATTCGGCTGTAAAAGATTCCTTCTGGAGGTTCTGCAGAAAGATCAAGAGTTCCCTGGTCTAGATGCCATTCCTCATATGGAACCTCAAGCTCCTCAAGCCTCCTGGTAAGATGATCTGTCCATTCACTATTTTCATGTATAACATATACCTTTTTCAAAGTATTTCCCCCTTTGAGTTCTTAGTGTGAAACAACCCTGTTTCTGCGTTCCTCAACCAACGGCATTACATCTCTTGCAAAACGTTCCATTTCTTCTAATTGCGGAGAGAACTGGAGAAGGAGCAAATCTAATCCCGCTTCTTCGTACTGGATAATACGGTCAGCAATTTGGTCTGGTGTTCCTACCAGATTTGGTCTTAGCCCACGGTTTGACACGGAGTAGTCCTGAAGCTGGATCTTTTGTTCAAGCTGTGATTTGCTTGTAAAATCTTTAAAGCCAGCGTAACCACTTGTGTCTTTTACGGTCGTAATTTTTTCAAGTTCCTGTAGTGCCTCTTCCTCCGTATCGCGGCAAATCACATATGCAGCCATTCCAAAAGAAGAAAGTGGAGCATTCTCAGTTTCAGAACGGCGGTCCTTCATTTCCGCAACTTTTCTTTGAATCTCTTCTACTGTACCGCCATGCATAACATAAGCATCACATTTTTCAACGATGGTTTGCTTGCCTTTCTCACTTTCCCCTCCAGCATATAGAATGGGATTTGGACGCTGAACTGGCTTTGGCGAAAGCTTTGCATTCTGGATATTGTAAAATTGTCCTTGATATGTAAAGGTGTCTTCTGTCCACATTCCTTTAAGTACATCAATAAATTCCTTTGTACGATCATATCTTTCGTCATGCTCGGTAAAAATCCCGTTATACTGCCGAGCCTCTTCCGCCCACCAGGCAGATACTACGTTCAGAGTAAAGCGGCCTTTACTAATTTGATCGATATTTGCTGCCATTTTTGCGGTTACGGCAGGATTATGAAAACCCGGGCGCACTGCTGCCATGATCTCGATTTTCTCTGTAACAGCTGCAAGACCAGCTGCTGTTGACCAGGCTTCCAATGAATCATGTTCAGGACCTTTTATATCATTTAAATTCAATTCAGCAACAAGAGTGGTTGAATATCCCCACTTTTCTGCTGATTGAACGACTTTTTTTGCATAGTCAAATGTGGGCGGCATATTCTCATCATCAACATTGCGAAGCCATCCGCCAAAAATAGGAAGCCAAAATCCGAACTTCATTTCTCATCTCTCCTCTAACTCATTCTCAAGTTTTCCAAGTGCTAAACTAGGTAAAGAAAAATAAAAAAAACTCTCCGGACAAGAAGAGAGTTCGTTAACTCTCTTCCTATCTCTCAAACAAACCTGTTTGATGGATTTGGCACAGTATTCCGCAGAACCTGTTGCCGAGGCTTCAAAGGGCCAGTCCCTCCACCTCTCTTGATAAGAAGAAATCGTTTATTGAGTTTAAGAGTTTTAATCATTTAAAGAGATAATAATTGAATTATAAGAATATGTCAATTATTAAATATTTTAATATAGTTTACATAATATTATTATTGTTTTTTATATTATGGCTTTACAGCTTTATTAAATATTAGGCCCTGTTAGACTTGCTTGTGGATTTCCTGCAACTTGTGTTCGCTTTCCGCTCCAAACAACAATGAACTTTAACACAGCCAAAATTTGAAACAAAGTTATTGACTTTTCGAGTACGAGAAGTATAATTAGAAATGCGCCTAATAAGCAGTAAGTTAATTAGTTTATACCATGTCTCAGTAGCTCAGTAGGATAGAGCAACAGTTTCCTAAACTGTAGGTCGGAGGTTCGAATCCTCTCTGGGACACTTAAAAACCCTTGATATTTCAAGGGTTTTTATTATTATATACATTCAAAATCAAAATTGCTGAAAAAATGAACTGATATCAAATATAATTATCATTATGGATAATGATTTCGTTGACTTTCCAATAAGAAAAAATGTCCATTATTAAAAGCCCTCTCAAAGAGAGGTGATTTTTCACAGTATTAATTGGGACAATCGATGTAAATTCAAATGCAGCAGTAGCCGTAGGAGAAAATTAACTAACTTGTTGGTTCTCTCACAGGAAGACCAATAACGGAGTCGGTCTTTCGATTCGCATCTTTGCCATTTGCCAATACAGCAAAATATACGGGCATCATCAAAAATGACGTGCAAGTTGGTAACATGATTGATTCGGAGATTATTCCAGGTGTACAGGACCAGACAGTGTAATCATGAAATACCTTTTTTAAGGGATTCATAAAAAAATGCCCCCTCTCTATTAATTTAAATACTAACGCTAAAAAAGACGAATTTTATAATCCGTCTTTTTTATTTGACCTTTAATCCAAGTCCCTATTAAACTCGACTGTTGAATTTTGCTTAAGGTAATGGCTTTACGTAGACAATTTGGGAGACTCCTCGCTGCGCAGCCCGGGCTCTCCTGCGCATCATTTCTGACTTGAGTCTCCTTAAATATTCAAAACAAATTATCTAACTAATAATTGAGTTCTTTTATTTTTAGGTGCCGTTTCCTGCATATAGATATTTTTTAATTCGCTTATTGTCATGTAATTCAATTCTTTATCATTAGGGTGGTAAATGCCGGTTTTGACCAGTTTTTCAATATAAAATTGTCTCACCTGCTGTAGCCCTCTTTCTAATAAAATGGCCATCATTATTACCTCCCTAAAATTTGTTGGAAACGCTTTCTCTATGTATATATTAATCTAAATTCAATCCTTTTTCACCGCCCGTTTGTGACGATTGTGTAACACTTCACATATTTAAATGTCAGCAGAAAATACCTGTTCAAAAAGATAAAATAGAAAAAAGTGGCATTAAACATTGTTAACTTTTTCACAAACAACCCTCTGAAAAACCCTCCTCTTAGGAGGGATTCCATATTATACTAGCCAAGAAATATATATTGGCAAGGAAATTAATGATAAGATCGTGCTGATAACAAACGAAGATGCGGTTTCGGTTGTTAATGAATTAAATCTTGTAGAAATCATAGCTGCTACAGCTGATCCTGGGAATGCTACCAGGAGGATAGCTTTAATAGTATCTTTATGATCCAAACCAATCAGGTTGGTAATTAAAATCATAAATAAAGGAATGGCAACAACCTTTAATACAGAGATACCAACCGCAACCTTTTGAAAGCTTATTTTTCTAATACCTACTGTCACACCTACAGCGAATAAAGCAACGCCTGATGTTACAGAACCAATCTGCTCAAATGAAGTCTTTAGGATTTCAGGCGAGTGGAATCCACAGAGTGTTAATACTACGGCAAATAAAGGAATACATGCAAGTGGTTCACTTAGACCATGTAAGATAATACCTAGTTTATTTGCTCTACCGCCTTCTGCTTTTGTAGTTGTTTGTCCAATGGTACCCACAATTGTAGCAATTGGATCTAATAATGCATTAACAACAATACCAGTTATAGCGACAGGTATTGCAATTTCCTGTGCCCCGAATAAGCTTCCTAAAACTGAAATTCCCATAAAGGCAAACGCAGGTTGTGTTGAATTTAATGAGAACATCGATGCCTTTGTTAAATCATATTTAAACGCCAAACGAGCAACGAACAACAAAATCACATAAAAACCGATAATGCCAAGTGTCATCGTAATAAAGAATGACCACTGGTCAATTAAGGTTTGTTTTGAAGTAGTGGTAATTCCAATAAATAAATGTGCAGGAAGAGCAAATTTTGTAACCAATGTATTAAGCCCCTTAGAGGACTCTGGATTAAATATTTTAAAATAACCACCCAAATAACCAACTATGATGGTAAAAAAGATAGGTATTAATGTTAAAAAGATATTTCCAACTGACATGACAACTACACTTCACTTTCCCCAAAAATGTTCGTATTTTTAGAAGGAGGAGGAAAGCCACCAAGGGGGCAGCCCTGCTCCCTCCTTACTGGTCACAGCTATTTATTAATACGGGTAACTGCTTTATACTCTGGTTTCCACATTGCCTCATTTACAGCTATTTCGATATCCGTGATTTTTGCTTTGGCTATGCCTTCAGAAATAGCCGCTTTAATGACCTCAATAGCTACTGCCTTTGATACTTCTTGTAATTGGCTGATTGATGGCAAGAGTGAGGCCCCTTCTCTGCTGCTGTCTGACATTTTGGCAACGGCATTCGCTGATGCAGCAAGCATACCTTTTGATACAACATCAGCTTTTGCTAGGATTGCCCCAAGTCCAAGGCCCGGAAAAACAAACGCGTTGTTTGATTGTCCAATTTCATAAGAAACCCCATTATATTGAACATTATCAAACGGACTGCCAGTCGCAATTAACGCTTTTCCTTCGGTCCATTTAATGATGTTTTCTGGCACTGCTTCTGCTAAATGAGTTGGGTTTGACATCGGCATAATGATTGGCCGCTCAACATGTTTAGCCATTTCCTTAATAATCTCCTCTGAAAAGGCACCAGATTGTCCTGATGTACCGATAAGGATGGTAGGTTTTACTCTTTTAACCACTTCAAGCAAAGAAATAATTCCCGTTTCACATCTTTCCCAGCTATTCACTTCTTCTGCTTTACGTGTATATGGCTGTTGGAACGTGAAGATACCTTCGATGTCATCTGTTAACAAACCGCGATAATCGACAGCCCAGAAATGATCATAAGCTTCTTGTTTCGTCATTCCATCCAAAATCATCGTTTCAACCATTTGGTCTGCATTTCCTATTCCTGCCGCACCTGGTCCGAATACGACAATACGCTGATCTTTTAATGACTGTTCTGTCACCTGAAGAGCAGACATGATGGCTGCGAGTGTAACAGCACCTGTTCCTTGGATATCATCATTGAAAGTAAGGATTTTATTGCCATATTTCTCGATAATATTGCGGGCGTTAACATTTCCAAGGTCTTCCCAATGAAGCAATACTTTAGGGAAAAATGTCTTTGCCGTATTGATAAATAAATCAATAAAATCATCATAACGCTGACCCCGAACACGGCTAAATTTATTTCCAATATATAAAGGATCATTAATTAATTTTTCGTTATCAGTACCAACGTCTAGCACTACAGGCAATACGCGGCTAGGATCAATACCTGCTGCTGCAGTATAAACAGCCAATTTACCAATGGCGATATTAATTCCGCCAACTCCCTGGTCACCAATTCCTAAGATGCTTTCAGAGTCAGTGACTACAATTAAATCAATATCATCACGTCCCAGGTTTTTAAAAGCGTCTTCGACACCCTCTGGGCTATCAATAGATAAATACATGCCGCCCGGCCGGTGATATTCGTGTGAGTAACGCTGAATCGCTTCCCCCACTGTTGGTGTATAAATAATAGGCAGCATTTCGCTTATGTGGTCTTTCAACAAGCGGTAGAAAAGCACCACGTTTCTGTCATGCAGATCATATAGATAACCGTTTTTACGAAGGTTGGTTGATTGTGCAAGATATTGTTCATAGGCTCTCTTTACCTGTTCCTCGAGATTTAGTACTTGAACCGGCAATAGACCACTTAATCCTAGCTCTTCTCTTTCTTTCTTTGTAAAAGCAACCCCTTTATTGACATAAGGATTGGCAAGAAGATCTCTTCCTTTTAAGGGGGTAATAAGTATATTTTTGGTTTTTTGTTTTAAAGAAACAGACATGAAACTTCCTTCTTTCTAAAATTGTATATGAAGGCATTCAGGATAAATTTTTATCTTGCTGTTTAACAAGGTTTATCCATAAATATAAATAATTGAAACTAGGCCTAGGATGATATTAAGATGTACGTACCTCTTGTTTTCACTTTTCTATATTAGACACTTTTTGTTCAAATCTCTACATTATTTAATTTATTTAACCAGTTATGAGATTAAAAAAAGTAAGCAGCCTATTGGCTGCTTACAAGTACTCTTGTATTAAATGAATATTTTTTTCTGCGATTCTGTGTTCTGAAAAAGGTCTTCCAACCGGTCCGTAATGTACTTTTACATTCAAGACCCCAATATCCGTCATAAATTTTAGATATTTCCGAACTGATACACGGGATATTCCCGATTTCAAAACAATATCATCAGTTGAAAATGCTTCAGCCTTCATCTTTAAAACTGTATCCCAAATAATTCTCAGTGTTTCCACCGAGACACCTTTCGGAAGCTTTCCCGGCCTATGCTTTTCTTCTTTATGCACTATGAGCTGATCTAATTCTTTCTGGTTAAATCGGGGGCGTTCTTTGATTGCTGCTAAATTTTCACGGTAAGCAGTCAACGCTGCATGAAAACGTTCAAATTCAAACGGCTTAATCAGGTAATCTACCGCGCCAAGTCTTAATGCTTTTTGAATTCTATTGCTATCAGATGCCGCTGAAATAACCATAACATCAATGGGTAAATCCTGCCCCCGGATATAAGAAAGAAGTTCAAGGCCATTTTTACCTGGCATGAAAATGTCTAATAAAACCATGTGAACTTTTTCTCTCTCTAATGTTTCCATAGCCTCTTCCACTGTCCCGCATACTGCAGCAAGTGTAAAACCTTCTATTTGTTCAAGATAGCGCTTATTAAATTCTGCTACCATAGGATCATCTTCTACTATCATGATTCTAATCATCAGGAAACTCCTTTGCTTTATAGGGGATATATACCACAAATTTGGTCCCTCGCCCCACTTCTGAAGAGTATTCAAGCTCTCCCCCTAATTTGGCAACACTGCCTTTTAATAAATGCAGGCCAAATCCTCGATTCTCTCCCTTGGTTGAAAACCCTTTTTGAAAAATATGATCAAGCTGTCTTTCAGCTATTCCTTTCCCTGTATCCCGAACCTCAATGGTTAAAACCTCATCTAAATATTCAAAGACAAGCTCTATCCGTTTCTCCTGCATTTTTTCCACTGCTTCCACAGCATTATCAATTAAGTTCCCAATTATCGTAATCAGTTCGTGTATGATTTCGGGGGATTCCGGCTGAGGCACCGGATATGCTGCCTTGACGGTCAGTTTCGCACTTGCTTCCCGGGCAAAACTTTGCTTTCCAATTAAAAATCCTGCCAGGACAGGCTCCTGTACCGACTTGGTAATCGCATTAATTTCATTTTCACTTTGCCCCACTAGTTCACTAATATATTGATCGATTTTATCAAAATAACGCAAATGAACCATCCCAAGTATAACTTGTAACTTATTCATGAATTCATGAGACTGTGCCCTTAAGGCATCAGAATATAAACGAACTCCCGTTAACTGCATTGCGAGCTGCTGGAATTCTGTCTTGTCCCGAAAAGTTGCAACAGCTCCGACAACTTTTTCATTGACGACAACCGGCACCCTGTTTACTACCAGGCTGATTCCCTGTAAATCCAGTTCTTCGTCTAATATGGCTTTGCCAGTATGAAGGACCTTTCCTAGCTTAGATGACGGAAGCACTGTATCCGCCTTTTTCCCGAATGGTTTTTCATTGATACCAGCCTTTTTTAATGCTTGAATTCCGGCTTTATTCACTAAAGTTATCTGTGAATCCTGATCAACAGCTATTATTCCTTCCCGGACAGATTCCAATATGGCACTTCGTTCTTCCAGTACCTTTGCAATAGCAAAAGGTTCGAGCCCGAATAATATTTTCTTAATATACCGAGCCAAAAAGACTGCACCTATGATACCTGCTAAAATGCCAAAAAAAGTTCCAATATAAATATTATTTCGGCTCTGCTTTACTGCCGCCTCCACAGTATGAAGAGAAACTCCTACAGCTACAGCACCAATTTGAGCACCGTTCTTATCGTATACCGGCGTGAAGGACCGCAAAGATCTGCCAAGTGTCCCTTTTGAAATGGAGATATGCTCTTTCCCTTTCAGCACCTGTCCTTCATCCCCCCCGACAAATCTCTTGCCAATTTTGTCTGGATCCGGATGGGATAATCGAATTCCATGGTTATCCATCACAACAATAAACTCCACACCTGTTGCTTTTCTGATTTCATTAACATAGTTCTGAACCAATTTTTGCGGATCTGATCCCGTTAAAGAACTGATTACCAATGGAGTTCTGGCGACCGTACGAGCAATACTTTCTGCGTTTTTCCCCTGACTTTTCTCAATTGTTTGGGAAACCGTATTACTGATCAACATATCCGTAATAACGAGTGAGATTGCAACGACCCCACAAGCGAGAATCATGATTGTAAACTGAAGACTCCACTTCCCTTTTTTCAAATCCCCTCACCTCTTACCGATATTTCTAAGTTATTCTTTTAGTTTTACTCTTTTTAGTCAGATATAAAAATGAAAATGCTTGGGCAATTAGGTTAATTTCAATGCACTTCTCTATGAAATCCAATAAAAATACATTTCAACTTTGTATTTTTTAACTTTCAAAAGAAGTTATTCATTATGATAACAGAGAGTACAAATTTATGTTAAACCCATGTCAATTCTTTTCTGTACAATTAAGGAAAAACTAAATGAAACTAATATCCAAGTAAATTCAGTATTATCAACAGATTTCTTGAATTTACTTGCATTATAATTTTTTAGAAATACAGTTTCTTAAACTGTATGACGGAGGTTCGAATCCTCTCTGGGACGCTAAAAAACCCTTGATAAATCAAGGGTTTCTTTTTAGCTCTTGGCCAAATTTAAAGCTGCCGAACCTAAAATCAGTTTTTGCTTGAGGCTTACTTCTTAAAAACTCGTGAATTCTTATGATTTTAACCAAAAAGTTAGGCACAAATTTTTAGGCATCATCTGGTAGTTCGATATTGCAGAACTCATATATTTTAATTTGAACCGCAGCTTACCTTATCTCATCTTCACCCCGCAGTTAAAGAAACGGCTTCCTTTTTTTTAATTTAATGATCATTTATTTTCCACAAAAAAGCCTTAGGGTGGAACCCTAAGACTCTTTTGTTAAACAGGACCTTGTCCATTCCATTTAAACGATTGGAACGTTCGGAATCAATCCACGAGTAACAGCCAATAAGTCGTTTACAACACTTGTTTGGGCAGCTGTTAGGCTTGTACCTCCAGTGAACACGGTAATGCAGATTGGGCAAGCTTCAACGTGAATGCCTAATAGGTTAATAGCAAGTCCACCTGGTACGCTAACTGTAAGAATTGATGTCGAACCTTCTGGGGGAGTACAAGTCTCACAGTCAGTAAGAAGAGTAGTCGTTGTCATAATCTCAACTCCTTTCTAAATGGATCTAATAAATTATATGTTGAAAGTTACCCTGAGGTTTAGACTTTTGAACAGGTTATTGAAAAATGTGTACGAGCCTTCTGCTTCATCAACAAAAATGGTTTTGCAAAAATTAGATGGTGTAAATCAAAGAAAAGAATTTAGAGGAATCTATACACCAGAATGATATCCACTTTAACGGCTTTAAAGTGTTCTGAATTATTGAAGGATATATGAGCAGACTGCATTACTCTTTATGGTGATAAGTTTTTCTGAGTCTGTTTTTTTGAACGCGCTTTTTCAGTTTTTATTATTATGGGATTTGAAGAAACAGCTTTTTCTTAGGCTTATATATAATAGTGTATTTGCGCTTCAATAAAACCCTTCGCTGCAACCCCAAGAATCCTTTGGCAATAAAATTATCCTGTCTTTTTCAATTAAGCGCCTGGGACGTTCGGAATCAAACCACGAATAACAGCGAGTAAGTCGTTTATGACACTTGTTTGGGAAGCTGTAAGGCTTGATCCTTCAGTGAACACGGTAATACAGAGTGGGCAAGCTTCAACATGAATGCCTAATAAGTTGATAGCAAGTCCACCTGGAACGCTCACTGTCAGAATTGGTGTAGATCCTTCTGGTGGAGTACAGGTCTCACAATTAGTTTCAGGAGACATAGGTGGCTCGTTTGGCGGTGTAATTGGAGGACATTTCCGTATACCCATTATAATCACCTCCTTCGTCCCTATATCTTATGAATAAAATATAAAAACGTTTGGACAAATAAAGGATATTAAAAAAATCTCGAATCAGTTCGAAGGAGATTGTGAGGTAATGATTTTTTTTCAACACTTGTAACGAGGAATGGTACCTGAAATATGGATAATATCCGTAATAATGATATCCACATTGATAGTGATAGTGATGGTAATAATCATAACGATATTGATATTGGTTGAAAAAAGAATTTTTTCAGCACTAGAATAATTAATAATGTCAAAAGGAGAACTGTATGTCTCCTTTTGACATTAAACCTCTTTTCCATTCCGAAAACCTTTTTGAAAAAAATCGTTAAAATGTGTGTAAACATTTTTTTCTTTATTAAGCTCAACTGAACAAAAAACACTACGAATTATCGACATTACATTTTAGATCTTTTTAATCCATTGATAAATTATTTTCCATCTTTGAGGCACAGAAGAAAATTAAAGAAATGATTTAATTATCGAGAAGGACCCATCTTTTAGTGATTTAAACATAAAAATTGAGGGACGCAGATTGACCTCAATAATCCAAATCTCCCCTTTTTCATCAATTCCCAAATCAATTCCAAACGCTCTGGTTTTTGGATAAAAATAGGATAAATGCTCGACGATTGTCAAAGAAATTTCATTGAGTTTAGTATCTATATTGGCAAGAGAGAAATTTGATAAACACGATTCTTCTAGTGCTTGACCGACTGGCAGAATTGCTTTTGCTACATTAGTAATGACATAATTATTGGCTGCTACTTTCGCACACTTTGCAGTTACTGTCCACTCACTGGTATTTATTTTACGCTGGACCATGACTCTAATATCAAAGGGATTTTCTTGAATCGAAGCTAGGGGGATCTTTTCTTGGATAATGTATTTGGTGTTTCTCCTTCGATAGTAGTTTTCTTTTAAATAGTCATAAAGTTGCTCTTTCCCTTTAATTATGGTTCTTTGATATTCATGATGAACTTCAAAATCTTTATTAGGGAAGCTTGTAATTTGGATAACACCTTTGCCTTGTGAACCAAAACATGGTTTTAGCATTACTTTAGTATAATTTTCTACCCATTCTATTAATGATCGATTTGATAAAAGAATTGTTTTTGGCAAATAGGCTTGTAAATTGGTATTTCCCATCATCAATTTATGTTTTTTCCACTTGCTGCTTGATGCCCTCATTTACCTACTCTCCCATAGGATAATTAAATTCAAAAAATGTTTATTTAATCTCTATTTTCTAGTTCAAAAAAGGAAAAGGATTAAATAACGAGTATCACTTTATTTCCTCAGACAAAGCTTCCTTTCCTCATTTTTCAGTACACGATAAAACAACCATGTTTCTGTTAAAACAATATTTTTGAGAAAATTATGATAGTTTGAAATTGCACTATTTAACTAATGTTATATAGTTTCGACCATTGCTTGTGTGAAAAAAATCTTGAAGAACATCTTCATAACAAGACATAAATCTTCATTTCCTTCCTTTTTTTGATCTTATTGTATTCTCAACTTTATGATTTAGCTTGGACACTTATTGGATTGGGATATTTTCATTTAATTAACCAATCTTTAGAAAAAAAGGCTAATTAATAGAACCCTACATAATTTTAATGAATACTCTAAAATAAAGAACTCTCCTATTCCCCTATCGTATCCCAGAAAGTTTCAAGCGTTCTCACTTTAATTCTAAAATAAGGAGTTTAATAATGTCTGAATTAATTACTGTATTAATAACAGGTATTGGATCCCCAGGAGCACCTGGAGTAATAAAGTCTTTGCGAGCAGTGAAAGAAGTTAATTTCAGAATCATAGGAGTAGATATTAAAGAGAATATAGCTGCAAAGGCAATGGTTGATAGGTTCTTTACTGTCCCTAAAGCTTCTGATCCAGAATTTATTAACCAAATTCATACCTTATGCTTCAATGAAAAAATTGAAGTTATCCTTCCAATGGTATCTCAAGAGTTGCTAGCTTTATCAAATCATGCTGAGAAATTTAAGAAAAGTGGTGTCGCCGTTTCGGTTTCAAATTTTAACTCATTAGATAAGACAATAAATAAAGGGAAGTTATTCAACTCCCTATCTATGAAAGGAATCTCTACCCCAAAATTTTCAATCGTTCATACATCTGAAGAATTAAGCCGGGAAATTTTTGCTTTAGGTTATCCTGAAAAACCCGTTTGCATAAAGCCAGTCATTTCTGACGGAAGTCGGGGGTTCCGTATATTAGACAAAAATAAAAACCGGATTGACCTTTTATATTACGAAAAACCGTCTTCCGTATATATAAGCTTTAATGAATTAATGGAAACTTTAAAAGGGACTTCATCGATTCCTGACACAATGGTAATGGAATACCTTCCTTTTGAAGAGTACAGTGTTGATATTTTAGCCAATCATGGGGAGGTTATTGTTGCAGTTCCAAGATTAAGAGATGAAATCAATAATGGTATTTCCGTGAAAAGTACAATTGTTAAAGAGGAAGATGTCATTCAATACTCATCCCAAATTGTCAAAGAGCTTGGCCTTCATGGAAATATAGGTGTCCAAGTTCGAAGAGATAGTAATCATATCCCTAAAATTATTGAAATAAACCCACGTATTCAGGGAACTATTGTCCATTGCACCGCTGCAGGTATCAATTTACCTTTCTTAGCTATCAAACTTGCAAAAAATCATCCAATTACTCAGGAAGAGTTAAAGATTAACTGGGGATTGCAGATGTATAGATTTTGGGAAGAAGTTTATTTTGATAAAGGCGGAATCCAAGTTAATTGGGAGGAATAAATATGGACGGTGTTTCAATCATTACTTGCACGATAAGAAGAAGACAGTTAGAAAATATCTTTAACAATTATAATCGGCAAATCTGTGAGAATAAAGAACTTATTATTATATTAAATAAGGCGAATATGAGCCTTAATAGATGGAAGAGAATAGCCCGAAAACACAATAATGTGTTTGTTTACAAGCTCCCGGATTTAACATTAGGAGCCTGCTTGAACTTTGGAATCGAAAAAGCAAAGCACCCCAATATTGCAAAATTTGATGACGACGATTATTATTCACCTAAATATCTTACACAAGCCCTTGACGCTTTGGCTAATACTGAGGCTTCAGTAGTAGGAAAAATGTCTGTCAGCACCTATTTCCAAGGAAGAGAATTGCTTGCAATCCGTAAACCCAATAACGAAAATTGTTATCTCCAAGGAGTTGGTATAAATGCACCACATTTAGGAGGGGGGACACTTGTATGGAAAAAATCTTTGTATCCTGACGTAGGATTCCCTAACAAAAACTTGGGAGAGGATGTATTTTTCCAAGTAAACTGCGAACAAAAAGGCTATAAAATTTATTCCACTGACAGTAATTATTATGTTTCGATACGGCAAAGAGACAAAAGAAAACACACATGGAAATCCAGCGATAAAAGGGTATTAAAAGAATCTGAAGTTGTCGCGTACACTGACGATTTTATTCCTTATATAGGAGGAGTTGAAGAATGAAGGGTGTTTCAGTTATCACTTGTACGATCAGATCAAATTGATAATATTTTTGAAAATTATGACAGGAAAGATTGTGAGAACAAAGAGCTAATCATTATCTTGAACAGAGCTGGTATGGGGATTCGTAAGTGGAGGAAGAAAGCCAAAAAATATAAAAACGTTACTATTTAAAGGCGGGCCAAAATGACCTTGGAGTCTTGCCTTAATTTTGGAATTAGGAAAGCCAAGCATACTGTTGTCGCTAAATTTGATGATGATGATTATTACGGTAGAGAGTATCTGACCCAAGCCCTTAATGCCCTAAATACCACAGAGGCTTCAGTGGTAGGCAACGATTCTTCTTTCACCTATCTGGAGGGAAAGAAGCTTCTCGCTGTAATTAGACCAGATAATCAAAACACATATATAACTCACGTGGGCGGCGGAACATTTGTATTTAGAAAATCCATTTTTCCACATGTGAGATTTCCAAAAAAGAGAGTGGCGAAGGGTATTTTATTTCAGAAAAGGTGCCGAAAGAAAGGTTATAAGATCTACTCAACTGATCATTATCATTACGTTAGCATTCGTCGCGCAGACAAAAAGTCACATACATGGCAAGCCGAGGATGAAGAGTTGCTAGAGGAATGTGAAATTATTACCCATACGGATGATTACAGACCCTTTATTGATTGAAGACTAATATAAATGGATTTTTAAAGAAGCATAGAGGCTGACTCAAAAGGTCGTTAAATAACGACTAATTGTGTCAGCCATTTAAATTTTTCCTATGTTTAGGGAGTAAATTGTAGTTAGAGATCTCTTAGAGGGATAAAATTTACTCTAATTTTCTTAAAGGTTATTTATTGTAGTGGTAACATCAAAACCAAAACCGAACTAATTTTTTATTTTTTTATAAGACGGTTTGTCAATCTAAGTGCCACACTTCCTCATAAAACGCTTCGTGTGCAGTTTTCCAATTTAAACATTTCCTTGGTCTTTGGTTAAAAAGGTGTAAAGCACGATTTAATTCCTTCTCCGACACCTTGGCTAGGTCTGTTCCTTTTGGGAGAAACTCACGCAAGAGGTCATTTGCCTTTTCATTACTGCCTCGCTGCCAGGAAGAGTAAGGGTCGGCAAAATACACGTGTATAGGGAGTTCATTTTCAATCTCCTCATAACACGCAAATTCTTTCCCACGGTCTACAGTGGCTGTTTTAAATGCTTTTTTTGGGAATAACGAAGATATCCGTTTAATCGATTCTTCCATAGAAGCTGCGGTTCGATCTGGCATCAATACGGCAA
>NZ_JBYTCJ010000021.1:0-102266 GCF_058790155.1 Neobacillus sp. FW104-15D2 | reverse complement strand
TTCCTTAGTGGTTGGTCGATGTGTACCCCCACAGTGGACTTTCACCACCTAGATAGTTGCCATGCCTGGCACACCAATAAAAAAAATACGGTTTTCACCGTATTTTTAAAACTTGCCTGCAGGGATTCCAAGTTTTTTCAGGAGTCTGATTGCTTCCTCTTTTTCCTGGATGTCCAGGCTGGACATCAATTCATGTATTCTTTGTGCATGTTCAGGAAAAATCCCTTCAATAAATTGTTTTCCCTCGTCAGTTATCTGAGCATAAGTTACCCTTCTGTCTTTTGGACAGGCGATTCTTCTAAGCATTCCCTTTTGTTCCAGTTTATCGACAACATATGTGATACTTCCGCTGGCTAAAAGGATTTTACTGCCAATTTGCTGCATCGGCTGATCACCTTTGTGAAATAAAAGCTCCATAACAGCAAATTCTGTAGGGTTTAAGCCATGCTCTTGTATATATCTATTAACATGTTCATTAAGAGCTTTATAAGCTCTTGACAATACGATAAACAGCTTAAGGGATTGTGATACTGATTCATTTTCCATAGAAATCAATCCTTTTGGGTAATAGAATTATCTCGAATTCAAAATTATTATATGAAAATAAATGCATCCTGTCAATTTACCATGGAATCAACCGGGAAAGAACATATTTATTCCCATTACAGAAGTCTCCCCTAAATCTGCCACTAATGCTATAATAGACTCATATTTACCTATCAATGACCTAAGGAAAATACCTATGAATATACATCAGAAAAATATTATCGTATATATTCTCCTCGTGATTCTCCCTTTTCTCCTTGGAACTGGTTATTTTTATCACGATCTTTTAAAAAAGGATACCCAGGTCCGAAAGGAGAAAGCGGAATGGATAGGTACTATTCATCAGCAAAGCTGGGACGAGTTTATAACCCAAACGAATACCAGCTTGGATATCGTCTCTCTTTCCGCCAAAATTAATAGCGGTTCTCCTCAGAAAAACGAGCCTCTATTAAGGGATATTCAGCAAAGAGATTCACGGTATGGAGGACTTTATTTACTCGACAGTGCTGGAATAAAATTAGTTGGTTCTAACCTCCTGCCAGACAGTTCTCTCCTTGCAAACAAGGATTATATTAAAGAACTGATACAGACCAGAGATACTGTGATTTCGAATCATCCTGAATATATAAGCAATCATCAGGAAATTATCGGGCTTGCTTCTCCAGTTTTGGATAATAAAGGTGAGCTAAGTGCGATTCTTGTAGCCTATTTAAGAATAGACTATTTGAAAAATCTGATGAAATTAGTAACTCCTGATGCAAAGCTATATATAGCAAATGCAGATCAAGATCCAATTCTTAAGATTAATATTGATAAAGATAGTAAGCTTACAGGTACTGACTGGCTGGTAAAACCAATCAACAGGCTCCCCTGGTCCATTCATGTCCAGTTGCCCGCTCCGGATTACAGTACTATTATTAAGACATTAATAAAAAATTTGCTTTTTCTTTTAATTATATCCCATGTTTTCTATTTATTAATCAAATACCTGCTTTTAAAAAGGCAGACCGAAAAAGAAAGACTTCAATATGAAGCACAAAAACTTGAATTGGTTGGCACACTTGCTGCCAGTACAGCCCATGAGATCCGGAACCCGCTTACAGGCATAAAAGGGCTTCTACAGCTGCTCGGAGAGAAGTATAAAGATGCAGATGACCAGTATTATTTTCAGGTCATTGACACAGAGCTTCAGCGAATTAATGAAATTGCAAGTGAGTTTCTTATTCTGGGAAAACCTACTGCCCAAAACAGAGAAATAATCGATTTGTCCGCAATTGTAAACGAATTGCAGCCTCTCGTTATTTCAGAAGGAAATTCCTATAGCTCCGTTTGTTCCTGGGAGGTTCCCCCTGAACCAATAAGGATTGAGGGAATAAAGGACCAGATTAAACAGGTTCTTTTAAACCTCTCCAAAAATTCCTTTGAATCAATGAAAATTGGCGGAACGCTCACAATCCGCCTATATAAAACGAAGCAGCAAGCAAAATTAGAAATTGCAGATACTGGGGAAGGAATACAAAAAAAAGATTTAGAAAAGATCTTCCATCCTTTTTATACTTCCAAGGATACAGGAACGGGACTAGGACTCGTGATTTGCAAGCGAATTATTGAATCCATGGGCGGTACTATTTCCATTGAAAGTACACTGTCTGTCGGTACCACTGTATTTATTTCGCTGCCACTCCAACACTAATGGAAATGTACTTTTAAAAATCAAAAGCTGCCCTTCAAAAGAAGGCAGCTTTTGATTTTTCCTCAGATTAGGAGTTTACCGACATTATTTCATCCTCTGAAAGATCAATGATGGCCCTGTTTGAAAGGATCCGATCCCTAATTTTATCCATCATATTAAGGATATTTTCATTCCTTTCTTCCAAAGGAATCTTTTTTTCCAGAACTGAATACAGGGTTATATCCCTGAGCCGTAAAAAGAGCGGAAGCTGTTTGAATAAATCAGTTGGGAGTTCGTTATGTTTCTGATATCCAGTCAAGAACTTCCGGTAAAAGTTAACTGAAAATTTCTTCGCTTCTGCTTCATCGTTCCCAGGGAAGCCATAAAGAAGAGAATAATAGAGTGGGATGGCAATATCAGAAGCGAACCAGTGATAACTGCAATCATCAAAATCGAAAACATGAACGGTTTCACCATCAAAGAAAAAATTACCCGAATGTACGTCTGAATGAATAAGCCCATAATTGCTGCGATTCGCCGGAAGACTCTCCAGCTCTTTAATGATGGCGTTTGTATTCTTGACAATGTCATTCTCTAAAACATATTGTTCAATGTCCAAAAGCTCTTCTTCGTCCCAAGAAGGCCTCGTATGCCCTGAAGGCTTATACCCTTTTGTTACCGCATGCATTTTACCGATTATTTCCCCCCAGGCAAAAAAGAGCTTATCATTAAATTCAGGGGCTCCCACTTTAACCAAAGAACCAGGGGCCTTTGAATATAAGCAGGCATAAAAATTCGATCCGTCCTCAGCTGCGGCTGTTTCCACCCAAAGCTTCTGCTTTGAACGATAGCATCCCGGACAGGTGACTCCGTTTTTATGCAAAAAGTCCATCCACTCAAGCTCAGAATCGATTTCCTCTTTTTTTCTGTGTGAGCTGTGAGTAACACGAAGAATAGCAGGTTTACCCCTATAGGTAACTTCAAAAACATAATTTTCAAAGTCCCCCAGTTTTTTACACTCCCCAGCTGCATCAAATCTTGCCATTAAATCTTGAAGTATGTCACTTTTAAATAATCTCTCAACGGTTTGTTCCAAATTGACCCACCCTTACCCTTTTATAAAAAAATATTACCCCTGCTGCCAATATACCTTGCAAGATCCACATGTTTTCCCGCAATCCTAAAGCAGCTGCAAGCGATGGTGCTGCACCGAATCCCACAAAAAAACCTAAACGATTAAAAAAAGCCTGGATACCAAATGAGCGCCCTCTTACTGTTCTACTTTCCTTTTGTATGATAGAAGCTGCCGCTGTTTGCCCTGCACTATCAAAAACACCCCCTATCAGAAGAAAACACGCTGCAGCAAAGATGTTATTAACAGAAAAAGCAACAGCAATGCTAAAGGAGAAGAAGAATAAATATTGAAAGTAACTCTTTTCTAAATAATGTCTTCGCTTAATTAAACTGCCTAAATAGCTGCCAACCGCAGCAGATGACCAAAAGACTCCATTCATTAAGGATGCTTTTTCGTACTCTGAGGCTAGCAAAGGAAGCGAAAAATTATAACCCGCTACTGCCAGGCTGTAGAAAAAGGCTATAAACCATATTGGTGCCAAGGATTCGCTTTTATTTAATAACTCCTTAAATTGAAGATTCTTTTTTTCTATTATAATGTTGACTTTCTCAGCCTTTGAGTTCCAGCGCAAGAAGGTCAGGACTGCTGCACTTGTAAAAAACGTAAAACTATCAAATACTGCTATTGGCTGAATGCCATAGTTTTCTGCAATCCACCCACCTGCTGAAAACCCAATGATACTCGAAACTGAACTGACTCTTAGAATAAGAGCATTACCGTTATATGCATTTTTAGCTCCAAATATTTCCGGTATAGAAGAAGAATAGCTAATATAAAAGGTTTGGTAAGTGCAGCCCATTATAAAAGCAGATACCCATACTGCTATTGGATGATAGAAAAAAAGCGGTATTAAAACAGCTGCCCCGTTTGCTATTTCACTGCCAAGCATAATTAGCCGCTTATCCCAATTATCTGCTAACCTGCCGGCTAATAAACTAGTAAGCAGTCCACCTATTTGACGAACTAGGAAAAATATCATCAGATTCCATTCTGAGGATGGAAACAAAAGCAGAAAACCTGTAAGTGCCATGAAATTCATACGGGAAGCAAATTCTGAAAAGCTAACAAGAAAGATATAATTTCTTAACATTTTTCTAAACCTCCTTATAAAGGTGGTTCAGATTCAACCCCCTTTAGGGGCGTTGGGAAATGATTTCTGTCACCATCTGCTTTCCTCCTTATATGTAAAATTTCATTAAATATATACAGGGATGTTGATACTCTTCCACCTTGTTAAATTATAGTTTAAATTTTTAAAAAAATTAATAGCCTAATAAAAAAAGAATGGGATGTCCCATTCTTTACTTAATCTCATTAATTTTCCTTGCAAGTTCTTCTTTTTCCTCATCAGAAAGCATTCTTTCCGCCATAGGGAAAAGGACATTTTCCTCTTTTGCAAAGTGCTCGGTCAATGTGACATACGCACTTTTTATTAAATGTGCTTGTTCTTTCATTTCCTCTATAGATAGTATACGATCTTCCAAAGCAGTTTTCAGAAAGGATCCAATATAGCCTTTTGCCTGGTCATGCTCATATTCCATCACTGCAATTGGGCCAGATGTGGTTCCAACATAGGCACCCATCATCGGAAAAAGAACTCCTTCTTCCCTTTCTGAATGGGGATCAAGCTCCGCCTTAAACTCTGACACCCTGCGAATCAATTCAGTAAAATTATTCTCTATACTTTCTTCCTTTTCAATTTGCTGAACCAGATTATATTGAAATTCCAATTTCTCTAATAATGATGGGTGTTCACTTTTTAATTGCTTCAAGCCTTCGGATAATACACCTGTTGGCATACCGCCAAAACCACTCATACAGCCGTTCATTTATATGGCTCCTTTCAAACTTTTATGAACTCAGTATAACGCCGGCAATAGAAAATAGTTGTGATGCGTGTCACATTTCATATCTTTAATAAAGATTTGTTAATCTGTCAGTGAATTTCGCTTTCCGTAGGACATGAATAGCACCCTTAAAATCGCCCATGCACGAAGGAAATGCGATAGTATTTCCGAGGAGTCTCGCGTCTTTCAATCAAAATAAGGAAAAATCAACAATGAGCTTTTACAGAGCTTAAAATTCAAAAATTGAATATACTTTTTCTGAAAATTTGGAAGCGCTTTTAAATTTCTTGAAATCTTAACATTTAAATCGAAATAATGCTGTAAATTCACATATAATGTAGTTATAGAAGCTATAGGGAGGGCTAAATTATGTACAATCCTAATTACCGGGATTTTTATCAGACAGGATTAATTCCAATTGGCTTAAAGGATCAGCTCGCACTGTTAGAAGCAGAAATAACTCCTCCGAATCAGGTCCGCTCCACACACTGGTTAATTGCTCTGGAAGGTGAGCCTGCATTCGAAGATACAGAATATTATCATTGGAAAGTGAGTATATACCCAGCTGACTCGGAAGGATCTTTTTCATGGAAACATCCCTACTTTTCATCCCAGCTGTTTGATTCGTTCAATAATGCCGCGGAACTGGCAAAATCATATGCAAGCTTTAGTAAAAAAGACGAGATTTTCTCCTCAGGCCTTCAAGAAAAAATAAGTTAATCACACTTCAATATCCCCTTGCTTCACCTCTTTTTAAACCTCCTTGTGAATAACCATACATATAGTGTTAATACGACATTTTACCCCTTTTATGCGAAATTTCCCGGAAAATAAGTCAACTTAAATATCGTGCCCCTCTTACCGTTTCAGGTTGCCCTGAAATTTATTTATGTGTGCAAAAAAGGCTTCCCTCCTATACTAGAGGGAAAGCCTTTTGTTTTTTAAGCCATTCTGAAAACGATTCCGTGTCCGCCCTTTGGATATTCCCATTTTATGTTCTGGTATGGACAGCCAATGCGACAGCTTCCGCATTCATGGCAGCCTTCGTAGCCTACCTGCATACGTGTTCCTTCCCACTTATAAACCTCTGCTGGGCAAAATACTGTACAAATTTTATCGGGACATTGTGTCATGCATACATCATGATCCAGTACGGTCAAATGAGATTTCGTATCACATTTAAAACGGAGGAGATACTGTTTTTCCTCGATATTTTTCGTTGACATTATTTCACCGCCTTCCAAGCTCGATACATATCCTGAATTACACGGATTGTGCCTCTTTCCGCTGTAATGCTCTTCATAATTTGTTTTTGTTTGTCACGTTTTGGTGTACCATCTACCGTAAAGAATTTGCTCATTGCTTTATTCATCATTGGTACATATTCTTTAAAGTATTGCGGGTACTTTTCAAAGGTATGAGCAGCATCTTTATATTTCTCTAAATCCTTCATGATAAAGCTTCCATATAAAGCTTCACGGTAGCTATTCAGGCTTGATTCACTGTAATTATTTCTTTCCTTTGCCTTAATTACAGCTTCTGCAGCCAATTTACCTGAATACATGGCCATATTAGAACCTTCACGGTGAATCGCATTAACAAGCTGTGCTGCATCTCCAACTACGAGGACACCATTTCCGGCTACCTTTGGAACAGATCGGAAACCGCCTTCTGGTATAAGGTGGGCCAGATATTCTGCTGACTCGCCTCCCTGAAGAATAGATTTGACCATTGGATGGTTTTTAAGATAATCAAGAAGATCATACGGCTTCAGCTTAGCTTTTATCATACTTGATAGCGTAGTTCCAACCCCAATATTCAGGCTGTCCTTATTTGTATAAAGGAAGGCTGTACCAAGGTTCCCCTTGGTAGAATCCCCAAAAATTTCAATGGTTGTTCCCTGGTTTTCCTCAAGGTTAAACCGGTCATTTATTTTTTCTTTTGGCATGTTGATAACTTCCATAACAGTTAGTGCTACCTCATCGGGTCTGAATTCCTTATGGAATCCAAGCTGCTTGGATAGAAGTGAGTTTACTCCATCCGCAAGAACTACCACATCTGCATGGAGCTCTCCATCAGGACGGTCGGTCCTAACTCCAATAACCTTTCCGTTTTCTACAATACATTCAGTAACCACAGTTTCATTAATTAGAAGCGCTCCAGCTTCAACCGCTTTTTGAGCAAACCACTGATCAAACTGCGCTCTTAAAATAGTAAAGTTGTTGTATGGCTCTGCTCCCCATTCCAATCCTTTATAACCGAAGGAAACAACCGACTCTTTATCCAGCATCCAGAAACGCTGCTCAATTATAGGCCGCTCCAGTGGTGCCTCTTTCCAAAATTCAGGAATTAGTTCCTCTAGTTGTTTACGGTATAAAACCCCGCCCATAACGTTTTTGCTTCCCGGGTATTCGCCTCTCTCAATTAAAAGAACTTTCAGCCCTGCCCTAGCGGTTTGAAGAGCACAGGCTGTGCCTGCTGGTCCTGCTCCTACAATGATTACGTCAAATTTTTCAGGCATAGCTGATTTCACCACCTTGATTGATAGGAACTTGTTTAAATTCCTCGATTAATTTTGGAATGATTTCCATGGCGTCTCCTACAATTCCATATGTTGCTACATCAAATATAGGCGCATTTGGATCTTTATTTATAGCAATAATAATTTCTGAGTTTTTCATTCCTACCACATGCTGGATTGCCCCTGAAACGGCAACAGCGAAGTAGATTTTCGGTGTGACTGTTTCACCAGTCTGCCCGATTTGTAAATGATGAGGAAGCCATCCTGCTTCAACAACGTCACGTGTTCCGCCAACACTGGCACCAATTGTTTCGGCAAGCTCATATAACAATCCGAAGTTTTGCAGGTCTCCCATGCCTTTTCCTCCGCAAACTATTACATGTGCCTCTGCAAGATTGGCATTTTTTGTTACATCCTTCACAATTTGGAGAACCTTTGTCCGCATATCTTCTTCGGCGAGAGATATGATTTCTACTATAATTTTACCCGACCGTGTTGTGTCTGGTTCAAGAGCTTTCATAACCTTTGGCCTTACAGTGGCCATTTGCGGACGGTGTTTTTTACAGAGAATGGTTGCCATGATATTACCGCCAAATGCTGGACGGCTTGCCTCAAGCAGCCTGTTATCCACATCCACATCAAGCATAGTGGTATCTGCTGTCAGTCCGGTATTCAGGTCTGTCGCGACAGCGCTGGCCAAATCTTTCCCATTGGGAGTAGCACCATAAAGGAAAATTTCCGGTTTATATTTTTCGGCAAGCAGCATGATACATTTCATATAGGATTCAGTCCGGTAATCCTTCAGGACCGGATGATCGATAATATAAACTTCATCAGCTCCGCCTGTAATAACCTCCGAAGCCAAAGGCTTTATTCCTTCACCAAGCAAAACTCCCGCCAGTGGAACATTTAATTTATCTGCAAGTTTTCGGCCTGCACCAAGCAATTCAAGAGAAACTCCTTCTATTACTCTATCGATTTGCTCAATGAATACCCAGACTCCCTGGTATTCTTCCAGTTTCATTGGTACTCCTCCTCGCTAGTTCGATTGTTAATTTATTTGGAAGATTGGAGAGAAAGAACCTCTTTTTTCTCCATTAAAATTCCCATTAGCTGTTTTACCTGCTCATCTGATGAACCTTCAAGCCTTTTTCCGCCCTCTGGTTTTGGAGGAGTAAACATTTTCCCTACAATCGTTGGCGAGCCTTTTAATCCCAACTGGGTGCGCTCAACATTTTCCAGATCTGCTACAGTCCATATGACTGGTTCATATCGTACTGCCTTGATTATATTTGGAAGCGGAGAATAATCTATGCTATTAATTTCTTTTTCTACTGTCAGCAGACAAGGTAATTCTGCCTGGATCAATTCATTGCCATTTGTTGATTTCCTTTTGATTAAAACTGTTTTTTCCTGTTCGTTCACCTCTGTTACTTCAATTACATTGGTAACAGGAGGTATATCCATCCGTCTTGCAATACCTGGTCCAACCTGGCCTGTATCACCATCAATTGCATGTTTACCGCAAATGACCATGTCCACAGGAAGGTCCTTTCCGATTCTCTCCAGCGCCTTCGATAACGCATAGCTGGTTGCGAGGGTGTCTGCACCTGCGAAGGCCCGGTCAGAGATTAAATACCCTCTGTCAGCACCTATTTCGATGCTTTTCTTTATTACCGCTGTCGCCTGGGGTGGTCCCATGGATAGGACAGAAATAGTTCCGCCTGTCTTTTCTCTGATTTTTACTGCCTCCTGGACCGCATGCGCATCGTATGGATTAAGAATGGCAGGTGCACTGCGGCGGTCGAGTGTGTTGGTTTTTGGGTTAATTTTAATAATTTTAGTATCAGGAACTTGCTTGACACAGACGACAATGTGCATGTAAAACTTACCTCCTCTATAGGATGAAAAATGTGAAAGCGATTTCTTTTCTTTTATTTGAAAATGCTTGATATTACGATATATGAATCGCAATATAGGCATAGTACAAAACTATGAAGTTTTTTCTAATTGTGTAATTCTGAGATTGTCTGTCGGTAACTTATAACGCTTACATAAAATAAGTACTTTTTATATTGCATTATGCTGTGGTCTTAAGAGGAAGAGGAAGAAAAGAACTGTAAAAATAAATCTACAATACTACTATAAAAAATATACAGATATAAACAATGATAAAAATCACATTATATGGGGAAAAACGTGAGATCAATAAACTTTCGAAATATCGACATAAAAATTGCGGAGAATATTTCATTAGTGGTGGATGAGCAAAACAGGAAAAGCCAATAATTAAAGGAAGGGCGTGAAGATTTAAGTTTTTAAAATCCAATGAGGCTGCCCCATTTACTTTGGGACAGCCTCTGCCAAACTTATATTTTATTTTAAAAGGCCGCCCCTGAAAGTCGGAATAAGATTTTTTGAAAAACCATTTTAACATCTTCAAAAGATGATTGTTGGGAAGCCTGCTGATATTCAAAAATCAATTGGTCTAGTTCCTGGCTGCATTTAATAGTTTTTTCATTAGTAAAACCATAATTCATTCCCGCTTTTATCATTTCATCTCTCTTGGAGTTTATCTCCGATAGCATACTTCTCAGGCGCCGATTGCTTTTCTGATACAACTTTTTTCTCCTCCTAAATTAAACCAATTGCCTGCCTTATGAAAAAAATAGGCTACCTGATGCATTATGACAACTTTTTATTGCTCTGTAAATGAATTCGCAAAAGAAGACAAAACTTCCTAAAATTAGCAACTTTCGACACAGAAAAAGATAAAAAGAATGCTTTTTCCGACATTCCTTTTATCTTTTCCGCTTCCTAATTATGTAATTTACTTACTTTTATAGGTAATAAAATAATTCATTTAAATTGCATTATTTTTTTCTATTAATACGCTAAAGGAATATTTTTGGCAAATACTTTTTGTTTACATACCTCTTGCGTAAGAAGAGCGCAAGCACCCTCAAGGTCATACTTGATGCAAGATACTCAAGGAAGCTTTACAGAGATGCATACTCGCTGGGCGCTGTAGGTAATACTTTACTTTCTTAACAATTAAAAAATCGGCTGATGAGATCATCAGCCGATTCATTTTATTATTAAGCTTCCTGTTGTTCGTAAATTGGCACCCAGCCTTCAGTTGTTACAAAAATTCGGATTGCTACAACCTTACGATCATCCTGAAGTGTAAAGTAATGGCGTACATTCTCAGGAACTGAAATCAAATCTCCTGGCTCTAAAAAGACATCAAAGAATTCTCCGTCTTTTCCTTGAATAACAAATACTCCGTGGCCGCTTACAATAAAACGAACCTCATCATCAGTATGATGGTGCTCCTGCTGAAAGTTTTTTAAGAGCTGATCAAGGTTTGGTGTAGTATCGGACAAGGAAATAACGTCCTGTGCTTTATAGCCTCTTTTTTCTGAAATATCAGTAATTTCAACTTCAAATGCGTTTAGAATTTGATCTTTTTCTTCATCAGAAAGTGCATATTTTTCCTTAAGTGCTTCTGGAAGTTTATTAATATCCCATTTTTCATAAATAACTTCCTGGCTATTTAGAAAGCTGATTACTTCCTCAGTTCCATGAATTTCTTCTACTCTGTTTTGAAATTTAATAAATGCCATTTTTTTATCTTCCTTTCTATAAATATGATTTTAAATTAATTGATAAGGCTTATGTTCAAGGAGGCGCAATTGATATTTACACAAAAACTCGGAAGCTTCCAATATCTTTTTTGCCTCAAATGCATTTCTTCCCCAAACTGTAATGCCATGGTTACGAATAAGTACAGCACCGGTATCTTCGTGTAAATGTTCTGAAAAAGCGTTGGCCAATGTAGGGATATGAGCGTAATTTTTTATAATAGGGATTCGGAGTACAGCGTCTTCCTCCCATTTATCAAAAGCTTTAATTAGCTCTTGCCCCTGAAAGGTAACCTCTCCCCGATCTCCAAAAACCTCAGAAATTACATTGTTATCAATTGTATGAACGTGAAGGCTGCAGCCGGCACTGGTCTTTCTGTAAATCTCTACGTGAAGGAGGGTTTCAGCTGAAGGCTTTAAATGCGTTTCCTCAACCGGACGGCCATGCTCATCTACCAGCAGGAAATCCTCTAGTGTTCTTTTCCGCTTATCCTTCCCGCTAGCTGTTACAAGAAACTGCAGGGGCTTATCACTCACTTTAATAGCAAGGTTTCCGCTGGTACCCATAAACCAATCCCTTTGTGACAATTCATCCTTCACATCAGCAAGTTCAGTCCATCTATCCTTTAACATTTAATGCTTTCACCTCAATCCTATTCTTTATTACTTCGATGCAATCAAGAAAAGTTTCGAATGGCTCATGGGTTAAATTCCATTCATGACACTTTTCAAGCAGAAGATCCCTGGCCAGTACAAAGTCAACCTGTTTAGCTGCTTCTAGATCTGTAACTGAATCACCGATGAGGATTTTAAAAACGTCCTGGTGACCTAGTTCCCTAATAATAGAAGGTTTACAGCATCCACAGTCATTTTGGCAGGAAGAATCACATTGATGAGGCCAGAGAATTTCTATTGTCTCTTCCTCAAAGCTTGAGCCATTGCAATAAATACCGTCAAATGGACCGAATTCTTCCAGGACAGCAAGTACAAAAAAGTCTATTCCGCCGCTAATTATATATAAAGGAATGTCCTCTTCCCTGGCAAAATCAATAAACTCTCTAAATCCCTTGCGGATTCTGGCATTTTTAATTGCAAAACTGATAATTTCATCCCTTTTGGAACTCGGTATCAGCGAAAACAAACGTCCCACACCTTCACGAACAGAAATTTGACGAGATAGGATTTGGTCCTTTATCTCTTCCCAGCCGTCCGGTGCAAATTCTTTCATTACGGCAATAATGTTATCTTTTTCGGTAATGGTTCCGTCAAAATCACAATAAATAACTGGTTTTACCATTAAGAGTTCACCTCTGCATTTCCCCAGATATCAAGTGCCTTTCGCAGTTCTGGATACTTTTGTGATCCTTCAGCTAAAGCCTTTCCTTCCAGTTTCACATCAATCGCCTGCCTGAACGCAATACCTCCACCGCGCGCGCCATCCGGGTGTCCATGAACCCCTCCGCCAGCATTGATAGCAGAGTCAATTCCAAAATCACGGAATAATAGCGGTACCAGACCAGGGTGAATACCTGCCGACGGGACAGGAAAGACCCTTTTGAACTCATCTTGTTTTCTTAGTTCTTCAGCTATTTCTAAGGTCCGGTCCCTCTCAAGAGCTACGGACCCATAAGGCGAAGGGAACAAAGATAAGTCAGCACCGGCATAACGAAGAAGTTTTCCAAGAAGCAGCGCATGAGAGATGCCATATACAGGTGATGAGGTAAATGCTCCACTTACAGCTGGGTGTGCCATCAAAGGCAAAGCAATCTCATCATCCTCTCTTAGCTCCTGAAGAACATCCAACCCGTAGGAAAAAACATTGAACAGCAGCAAATCGGCTCCCAGTTCAGCGGCCTTGCGTGCTTTCGACTTTAATTCTGATGTTCTTCCCGTCAAATTAACCGCATACAAGGTTCGGTGTCCAGTTTGTTCATAAACCTCATCCAGTGCCTTTTTTCCTTCGATAATCCTTTTTTCAAAAGGAGTTAATTCATTTTCAAAAAGAATTTCGTCATCCTTTACAAGGTCAATCCCGCCTAAAGCCTGTTCTTTCAGCTGGCGGACTAAAAATTCAATATCTTTGCCAAGAACTCCTTTGAAAATGCTCATTAACAGCGGACGGCCATAAACACCTGTCTTTTGTCTTAAGCCGTCAATTCCAAATCGAGGGCCAGGAAAATTACCTTTAAGCGCTTGGTCGAATTCGAGATCGAGCAGCTTAATTTTCCCATCAAGAGAAAGCTTTCCAAAAACAGTAGTCAGGATTGCAGGCAAATCTGCCGAGAAGTTAGCGGCAGGATAGGCAATTTTAATAATCGATTGGCTACCTTTTTCTGAGGGAGCAGCTTCAATCGATACTACTCTTCCCTTATGCTTTCTTAGCTGGCTTTTCTCAAGTTCCGGCAGGTTTGTCCATGAACCGACAGTAAGACCAAGTGCTATCTCTTCGGCCTTTTTTTCGGGATTTTTTTCATCATGTAATAAATAAACTGCAATTAACTCACTCATGTTGTAATCTTCCTTTCTCAGTATCCAGGAACAATTGGCAATGCTTTTCTGCCCCACTTTCTCCGGGCCTCGACAGGCATAGAACGAATCCCGCAGTCATCCTCGGAAAAACTGTAGCCTTTCCTTCGTGCGAAGCTGAATGTTTCCGAAGCGTTCCTTGTCCTGATTTCTGGAGGGGTTTGGCTTATGAGACTCTTCGAATCATCACCAGTCGCTCGTGATCCTCACAAAATATTCAAAGAAGCATATTCCCGGGAAACTGCCTGGGCGCTGAAGCTAAATTCCAATAATTTTGTTTGGGTTTATCCACAAGTAAAATTCCTTAACAATAAAAAAACCTCTTCAGAAAGAAGAGGTTAGCATACCAAACTAACATCTTCTTATCTTTCAGCTATTTGCTGCAAGAATTAGCACCGTGCTAAACCAGCGTTTAGTCGGTTGCCGGGCTTCATCGGGCTCGTCCCTCCACCTGCTCTTGATAAGAAAAAAATTAATTAATTTATTAAGATTTTCATAATGTTAAAATTAAATTCAATTAGGATTATCGCAAGAATTTTTTGGGTTGTCAACTATTTTTTGAAAATTCCTAATGCACCTATTCTTTCAACAGCTTCCTTTAGCCTTTCTTCAGAGCTTAATAGTCCAACGCGGACAAAACCTTCCCCGTATTCTCCAAAGCCAACTCCGGGTGCCACCATAATATGGGCCTTTTCAAGAAGGATATTAGCGAATTCTTCTGAAGTCAGTCCTTTCGGAACCTTCAGCCAAGCAAAGAAAGAACCTTTTGGTCCGCTAACTTCCCATCCTAAATCCTGAAGTCCGCCAATCAGTGCATTCCTGCGTTTTTCGTACAATGCATTCAATTCGCGAACACAATCCTGCGGACCGTTTAAAGCTTCAGCAGCGGCTTCCTGAACGGCCCCGAACAAACTTACATATAAATGGTCCTGCAATAGCTCAATAGCAGAAATGACATTTTTATTTCCGACCGCGAATCCTACCCGCCATCCGGCCATATTATAGGTTTTAGATAAAGTGTAAATTTCTATGCCTACGTCCTTAGCCCCTTCAGTCTGCAGGAAACTAAGCGGCTTTTCTCCATCAAAGCCAATCGCACCATATGCAAAGTCATGTACTACGCAAATATCATTCTCGTTAGCAAGCTGTACTGTCTTTTCAAAAAAATCTGCCGTTGCGGTGGCACCTGTCGGGTTATTAGGATAATTAAGAAACATCAATTTTGCATTTGAAATTACCTCTGTTGACAATTCATTATAATCCGGCAGAAAGGAGTTTTCCTCCCTTAAAGGCATGATCTCCATGTTCGCCTGTGCCAATGCCACACCAGACCAGTAATCAGGATACCCTGGATCAGGAACCAGCAGGGTGTCTCCGGGATTTAAAAGACATTGCGGGATTTCCACCAACCCAGCTTTTCCTCCAAACAGGATAGCCACTTCTTTTTCAGGATCTATTTTTACCCCATATTCTCTTAAATAATATTGGGCAGCAGCTTCCTTTAGGTATTTAAAGCCCTGAAAAGGTGAATATTTATGATTTATCGGATTGGCAACTGCCTCTTGGAGTTTTTTCACAATGTGTGCCGGTGTAGGCTGGTCAGGATTTCCCTGTCCAAGGTTTATAACATCATGCCCATTTTCTATATATTCTCCAACCCTTTTTACCAATGAAGCAAAAAACTGTTTTGGGAGACTGTTCAGCAAATCTGATTGTGCAAATTTTTTCATTTCGACACCTGCTTTAGTTTTCATTTTTTTATTGGAAAATCTAGTGACAAATGATATAACGATAGTGGCAGCTTGTAAAGTGAAAATTTTTAAAAAACAAACAATGCTGTAAACAAACGAAGCAGCAAAACTTGTATCAATAATATTTTAACATTCAAAAGGAGTGAGGAGCAGTGAATCTAAAAATAGCATGCCTGCAGATGGACATTGTTTTTGGAGATCCTGAAGCTAATTATTTAAAAGCCAGGGATTTGATTGCGAAAGCAATGAGGGAAAACCCCGACATTCTGGTCCTCCCTGAGCTATGGACAACCGGCTACGACTTAACAAGGCTTGACGAGATCGCTGATCAGGATTGCAGTAAAACAATCCGCTTTTTGAAGGAAATTGCAGACAAATATAAGGTGCACCTTGTTGGCGGCTCTGCTGCCGGCCAAACTCACAATGAAGTAAAAAACACTCTCCTCATCATTGATAACAAAGGGGAACTGAAGAAACAGTACAGTAAGCTTCACCTATTTAAACTGATGGATGAGCATCATTACCTTGTTCCCGGTGAAGAGGATGGCATGTTTGAACTTGAAAACCGTAAGTTAGCTGGAGTTATATGCTATGATATCCGGTTCCCTGAATGGATCAGAACACATACTTCCCAAGGAGCTGAAGCACTTTTTGTGGTAGCCGAGTGGCCAAAACCCCGCTTAAACCATTGGCGTGCTTTGCTTATTGCCCGGGCTATTGAAAACCAATGCTTTGTCATTGCCTGCAACCGGTCCGGTTGTGATCCTAATAACGAATTTGCAGGTCATTCAATGATCATTGACCCATGGGGTGAAGTCGTCGCAGAGGCTGGAGAAGGTGAGGAAGTCCTCACAGCAGCTGTTGACTTTGACCGTGTAGGAGAGATTCGAAAGCTAATACCTATCTTCGAAGATAGAAGACCTGAATTTTATTAATTTTATAAAAACAGTTGACAGTTTTAAAATTTCACTGTTATTATTTTTACATTGTTTGAAATTAATAGTTTTTTAAACTCTTATCAAGAGCTGGCTGAGGGAATGGCCCTTTGAAGCCCAGCAACCGACTGTAATTCCATTGTGAAATGGGGCGCTATTTGCGCCGGGAAATATCCCCTTAAGGCACGGTGCTAAATCCTACGGAAAGAAATTTCTTTCTGAAAGATAAGAGGTGAGAAGATACGTCTCTTCAAGCCTCTTTCTGATAAGAAAGAGGCTTTTTGCATCTATAAGCGGAAAGCCTCCAAAAATGAGGAGGAATTAATAATGAGTGTAATGACAGCCAATATTTATAAAGCATTAACAGAAGAAACCGCCATTAATCTTGCAATCTCTAAAGGACTTTTTCAGCCAAACAGCACGCTTTCCTGCGAAGAAATCGGTGATGGAAATTTAAATCTAGTATTTAGAATTAAAGACTCTCAGTCCGGAAAGAGCATAATTATTAAGCAGGCATTGCCATACGCCAAGGTGGTCGGAGAAAGCTGGCCACTTACACTTCATAGAGCCACTATCGAAGCGGAAGCGCTTAAAATTTCCGCAAAAATTTGCCCTGATTATGTTCCAGAAGTTTATTTCAGTGACGATGTACTGGCTGTAACCATTATGGAAGACCTTTCGCACCTTTCCATTGCAAGAACTGGCTTTTTAAACGGTGAAACATATCCGTTAATTTCACAGCACTTGGGAGAATTCCTTGCAAAAACTTTATTTTATACCTCTGATTATGGCCTGGGAGCGAGTGATAAAAAGGAATGGGCAAAGAAATTTATTAATCCCGAGCTTTGCAAAATTACAGAGGACCTGATCTTTACAGATCCATTCTATAATTCTTCTAATAACTCTTTCGAAGAAGGATTGAGAAAGGACGTGGAAGAGCTTTGGAATGATGAAGAGCTAAAATTCCACGCATCTATTCTGAAAAAAAGCTTTTTAACAGAAGCTGAAGTTCTTCTTCATGGTGATTTGCACACAGGAAGTGTCTTTGCAAGTCCAAAAGAAACAAAAGTAATTGATCCGGAATTCGCTTTTTACGGACCAGCAGGTTTTGATATCGGCCAGGTAATTGCGAATTTGGCGTTCCAGGTTATCGTAAATGAAAAGGAACGAAATACTTTCATCCAGCATATTGAAACAGTATGGAAGGTATTTGTAAAAGAATTCAGCCGACTTTGGAAGGAAGAAAACAAAGAGGCCTTTGCAGTAAGCGATGAATTTTCGAACTACATTCTGGAAAAATACTTTTCTGATTCACTTGGATTTGCGGGATGCGAATTAATCCGCAGGACGGTAGGACTTGCTCATGTCGCTGATTTGGATAGCATTTCGGAAGATGAAAGACGATTATCAGCAAAAAGAAAAACCCTTGAAATAGGAAAAAATCTAATCAAAGAACGCAGCAGTATCAAAAGCATCGAACAGCTTTCCCAGCAGCTTAGGGAGTTGTTATAAGAAAAAGTCTTTTCCTCTTGAAACTTTTGGCTTTGTTTAACTATATTGTTGATATTCACTAGAATCCGCTCCCTCGCTCGTTGCTCCCTGCGGTGTCTTGGTTTTCCACAGGATATGGAATGATTGCCGCACAAAGAAAATGCGAATGCATTTTAGATGAGTGTCACGGATCTTATGCTTTTTCATTTATTTAGGCTCTTTTGGTAAGCTTTGTTATGATAAAAGCCAACTGCCTTTAAATAACTTCGTGAGACGCATCTGTGTATAGCTGCTTGCAGCTTTGCGACGAGCAGAAGGTTGGCTTTCTTCGTCGAATATATTGTGGCGCAGGAGCACGCCTCCTCGACCGCTAACGACCTTCGAGGTCTCCGCCTGGCTTGCTCTTCCCGCAGGACATTGAAAAGGCATCTCCGAGTCGTCACCGCAAGAAGGAAATGCGAATGCATTTTTGCGAGGAGTCTCGCCTATTTTTTCTCACAGCTTCTTCAAATTGCAACATGCTCTTAGATAAAAGCCTTTATTTAAAACAACAAACAGACCTTAAATTTTTAAAAAAAAGGCAGCCAACCAGCTGCTTTTTTAATTTTCTATTTTAGCCCACATTTCTTCTGGGTTAAGCTCATAGATACCATTTTCCCTGTACATATAATGGTTCATGATAAATTCCCGGCGTATAGTTGCATAATCTTCATGAAATTGTTTGATATACTCATTTATTTCTTTTTCCTGATACTTTTTGCCCTTTTTCAATCCGCTGACGATATGTTCAAATACATATAATCTTTTTTTACGCTGTGCAGGAATGCTTTTAAGTCTGCCGTCTTTTGAAAAAAAGTTGGCCAGTATCTTTTGTTTTTCCAGGCTTGCTTCTACCATATTTTCCATTTCATCGCCTCTTTCCTCGAGCAGCAGGGTAAGTGCCTTAGCTTGCTGCTTTATCATTTTTTGATTTAGATAAAAGTAAATCGTGTTTTTATCTCTTTTTTCGGTAACCACACTGATATCCCGAAGTTTTTTTAAATGATGAGTTATAGTAGGCGGAGTTAATCCAAGCTTACCTGCAATTGCCTGGCCATGAAGAGGTCCTTTTGCCAGTAAGGATACAATCCGGACCCTTGTGGGATCTCCCATAGTTTTATAAAAAGCCACTAGTTTATCCAGCTGCATCGAGAGCACCTCTTTTTTTATTATCATCTAATTAGATATATATCAAATTAATTTTATGGCGTCAAGCATAAATTGGAATAATGATCCCAGTATGAGAACCGTCCAAAACAAAAAACACTTCCTGAAGAAGTGCCTTCATTTCCTTCCTTTAGCCGGCTTGATCGGGAGTGAAATAAGAAAGGTAGTGCCTTTGCCCATTTCGCTTTCTATTTCTACTTTTCCCCTGTGTTCTTCAATAATTTTGAAGCTAACCATTAATCCCAGTCCTGTTCCACGTTCCTTGGTTGTATAAAATGGTTCGCCCAATCGTTTTATTTTTTCCACAGGTATTCCTGCCCCTTGGTCTTTTATAGAAATTAGGACCATATCTTCCTGCTGTTTTATTTCTATTGAGATTGTTCCCCCATTAGGCATTACTTCAATAGCATTTTTAATGATATTAATAAAAACTTTTTTTAATTGATTGGGTTCGCAAAAAATAGGAGGAAGCTCCGCATCCGGTTCCAAATCAAATTGGACATTGTGGAGAACAGCCTGGGCATTCAAAAGTTCGACTGTTTTTTGCATGATTCCCACAACATCCTTCTCTTGAAATCTCACGGCCTGCGGCTTTGCGAGAATCAGGAATTCATTAATAATACTATCAATTCTTTGAAGTTCTGAAGTAATAACTTGATAATACATGGTGTTCTCTTCTTTAATACTCCCTTCCAATAGCTGAATAAACCCTTTGAGTGCGGTCATTGGGTTTCGAATTTCATGAGCAATGCCCGCAGCAAGCTCACCAAGTACATTTAGGGTATCGGATTTTCTCAACTGTTCCTCCATTTGAATTCTTTCAGAAACATCTTTAAAAACCGTAACATTTAATCCGGCTACCAACGCATGCTGGGTAGAAAATTCAATATGGCGTTTCTCGCCATCGTAAGTGTTAAGATATATAGAAGAAGCATCCTTGCCATTTTGTATGACCAAATCCACATGCTTTAAAAGGTCTTCTTTTTTTACGCTGCAGTGGCTGACTAATTCCACTAGGCTTTGGCCGGCCAATTGCTCCTTTTTCAGTCCAAGCATGCTAACAGCTGAACTGTTAATGTCCATAATTTCAAAATGCTCGTCCCATAAAATAATCCCATCGAGAGCTTCTTCAAATATAATTCTAAAAATCTGCTCACTTTCGCGGAGTTCTTTTCCCATTTTGTACCGTTCTGTAATATCTCGAAAGATGGTCATATGAAATCCATCAATAGAATGCATTCTGCAAGTAAATTCAAGCAGCTTTTCCCTTCCATCCTGAAATTTAAAATATAGCTCATCTCTTACAGCACCAGAAGATTTAAATTCGGCCATTATTTTATAGAGCGAACGATTTTTTTTAGTTTTTATAGGGAGATCCATAAAATGTCTTTCGATTAAATCTGAATAACCGCACTCCAATATTCTGCAGGCTGCAGAATTGACATTTATAATTCGCCCTTTTGTATCCCAAAAGATAATTCCATCCAGTGCTTCCAAAAACAGCTCCTGGAAAAGATGCTCGTTTTTTCTTACTTTCTGCTCGAGTATTCTTTTGTGTGTAACATCACGCATAATGGCCAAGTTCCAATCCATTCTTTCATTAAAGGAAACCACTGTTTCAAAATAAAAAGTACCCTGTGAATGTTGAATGGGTAATATACCTTTTGCCTTTCCTGTATGTTCTATTAATGTTTGAATCCTTTTAAGCTTGTATCTTTTTTCTTTTGGAATAAAACCTTTAAGAGATCGACCTTTCATTTCTTCTAGGGGAATATTTGTTATCCTGGAAAATGCCTGATTGGCAGCCACAATTGAACCATCTTTTTTATATAAAATGATGGCATCGGATGCAGATTCAAAAACAGTAGAAATTTCTCTCTCTAGTGCCGTTTTTTTAAATTCGTCAAATTCCTGTTTTAAAAGGGCTATTTCTTGTTTTAAAATGGCAATTTCCTCGTTCTTGCTCACTACTATGCCCCCTCCCCCTGTAAAAATCCGTGTCCTTAAGTTTTATTTCTATTATTCTATAATCTGCCAAAAAAACCTTTTATATTTTTGTAAAAAAGTAAAATTTCCTGAAATAAAATTAACCGCTCCCATAAGAAGCGGTTGAGAATAGAATTATAATTTAAATTTAGATATCATTTCGTCCAGCTGCTGGGAGAGTTCAGAGAGTGAACGGGCATGATCAGAAATGCTTTCCATTGAATAATTTGTTTGTGAAATGGATGCACTTGTTTGTTCAATTCCAGCGGCAGACTGTTCAGAAACGGAAGCTATATTTTCTATGGAAGAATTCATATTTGCAGAGTTTATAGATATCTGCTCAAGACTAGTAGAAATTCCATTAATTTTTTCTGTCATTAAATTAACTGCACCATAGATTTTTTTAAAGGTCATACCTGTGTTCTCAATTTGTTCAGTACCTTCCTCTACCTCTTTATATCCTGTTTGCAACGAAGATACTACTTGATTTGACTCAGTTTTAATTCCATCTACAATTTTAGTAATATCAGAGACTGAAAATGAAACTTGTTCAGCCAGCTTTCTTACCTCTGAAGCAACCACAGAGAAGCCTCTTCCATGCTCACCGGCGCGGGCTGCTTCGATCGCTGCGTTAAGAGCAAGCAAATTGGTTTGACCAGCAATCTCATTAATCACCTGAACCAATTTAGAAATGTGTTTCGTCTGAGTATCGAGCCCCTTAACCCTTTCAACAGACTGTTTCATAATTTCATTAATCTTTACCATTTGGTGCTGTGAGGCTTCCATTAGCTGATCTCCCTTGTTGGTCAGCTCTAAAACCTGGTTTGAAGATGAGTGTATGACATTTCCGTTTTGGACTGCCTCTTCCACCTTCGAAAGGTATTTTTCCATTAAATGAACAAGGTCGGCAGCAGTGCCAGCCTGTTCTTCTGCTCCCCCTGAAAGTTCCTGCATAGTGGAGGCAACCTGCTGGCTCGCTTCTTTCACTTCCTCTGCTGCTCCATTTAACTCCCTGCTTTGATTCGTTACATAGCTTGAAACGCCCTGTATTTCCTGAATCATTGCCTGAAGTTTTTCTTTCATTGCATTTATAGCCCTGCTTAAGTCTGCAATCTCATCCTTCCCAGTATATTCGACTGAAGCAACGGTTAAATTCCCGGACGAAATCTCATTTGAAACATTGACAATCTGGCCAAGTTTTCGAGAAACGATACGGCCCATAATTAATATACATGTAATCCCCAAACCAGCTGAAATACAGATTGATAGAATAAGCACAATAATGGTAAGCACCAGTTCAGCCTTAGCGGAAGAAACAGAGCCTTCCTGCTCCAGCTTTAAATCACTTCTTAGCTTATCCAGTTTTGAAACGGTATTTTCAATTAATCTGTCTGCTTTTAGCTTACCGGAACGATAATCCCTGACATGCTGAAGCCTCACTCCAGGAATAATTTGGTCTTTAAACAACTTGTTTAATTCTTCATCATTTTTGTCAATTTCCAAAAGCAGTTTTTTCTTTTCTCCAGATGTTAATGATCCTTCAAACTCTTTTTTTAGCGTATCGAGTTTAGCAGTAAGTTTATAAAAATGGTTAAGGTGGCCAGGATTAGAATCAATAATATAGTTTCCAATAATCCCGCCCTTTTGTTCAAAAATCGCTTCCGCCTCTGTAATCTTTACAGCTCTTTGACCAGCATCTCTCACATGGTCAAGACTTGAACTTACCCTGGTTAACAGGACAAAAATAATAATAGTAGATAATGCAAAAAGCCCTATTGTGACAAACAAGGCAGCCCCGTATTTCTGCCCGATCTTCAGGTTCTGCCAAAATTTCCACTTAAATAAGGATTCAATTGCTTTTTCTATCCTATTTGTTCTTTTTTTCTCTTTGGGCTTGGCTGTTTTTGTCCCCGATTTCCTTCGCAATATCTTCATTGGTATTTCCCCCTCATGTTTCCTAAGCTTTTAAAGTTATGTAAAATTGAATATTTTTACTATTCTTTTCATTCATTATAATAGAAAAAAAATCACTAGGAAACATATTATTGCAACATCTGACAAAAATCGGCACAAGCTCTTCTAAACTAATATATAAAACCAATGGCCCATGAAAATAGGTCGTAATTTTTCATAAGGTAATTGCACTGATTTTCACCAAAGATTGGCCAACTGGACATGGCAGTTTGTCCGGTAACAGCCTTGAATCCGTGAATAAGAATTGTATAACCATAGGAAATTTTAATAAAATCAAAAAGGGGGTTCGGAATAAAGCTTTCCGAACCCCCTCTTGTCGACAAACTGAAAGTACACCTATGGATGCTTTTTATTTTAGCTAAACATTTTAAATTTTAAATAAAAGCTTTTTAGTTTTACAAAAATGGATTTTCATTTTTAGCTTTTAGTTTTTGCCATCTTTTTTCAACCTCTGCTTCAAATTCAGCAAGCATTGGTTTATTTTCTTCTTTTAAAAGATGTTTTGTTTTCCCCATGTATTTCAGCCATTCGGACAGCTCAATCCGTTTGTTTTTATCTTCCGGATTATAAGTAATAGAAGTAACACCTTGCTCCACTTCATAAAGCGGGAAGAAACAGGAGTTAACCGCTGCTTCCATTATTTCCTCACCAAATCGGTCCTCAGATTTCCAGTTTAGCGGGCATGTAATGAGGATTTTTCCATAAACTGTGCCTATATTTTGGGCGTACCATTGAGCCTTGGCGCCTTTCTTAACCAAATCCTGAGGAAATGCTTCAGACCCTGTAAATACATAAGGAATATTGGTTGCTGCCATTATTTGGGGAGTATCCTTATGGTGGAAAGCCTTACCTTTCTGTGTCTTGCCAATACTTGTCGTACTGGTCATATGCCCCATAGGGGTAGAGTAAGACATTTGTGATCCTGTATTCATATAGCCTTCATTATCATATTCAAGCATAATCAGCTTATGGCCGCGCAAGGCTGTTCCAATTGCTGAGCCCATACCAATATCCATGCCGCCATCACCAGTGATCATCACAAAGGTTGCATCATCTGATACATTGATTTCTCCACGGCGTTTCTGTTCCATAAAAGCCTCCAGAGTACCTGATAACGTAGCAGCTCCATTCTGGAATAAGTTATGGATCATGGTTTGCTTATGCGAGCTATGCGGATAGGAAGTGGTTGTTACATACGCACAGCCAGTCTGGAATAGAACAACTATATCCCCTTCAATTCCTTTAAAGAAAAGTTCAAGTCCCGCAAAAATTCCGCAGCCCGGACATGCCCCGTGGCCTGACGCAATTCGTTTTGGCTTTGTGGTAAGTGCTCTTAGAGGAGGAAGTTTCACTTTAAGTTTGTTGGTTTCCTCATCCATAGCTACTTCAATTAACCCAGTTTTATATGCGTCTCCATGCTGTGGCTCTATTACAGGCTTGAGGATGTTTTCGGGATTTCCCGGAACAATGCCATAGTAATCGAATGGCTTTTCCGCATATCCCTTTTCCATTGCAACAATAGCCATTTCAAAAAACTTCTCTGCATCACTTGCATAAAAATCCTTTCCTCCAAGGCCGAATACTCTGCTCAACACGATAGTTTTATTGTCTTTATCATCCTGAAGTGCAGACTTTATTTCATGGGTAAGGTTTGGACCATTAGCTCCATAAGAATCTGCACGCTCACCTACAAGCAGTGTTTTTACATTTTTAAGTGCCTCCGTGATTTCCTTAGCAGGGAAGGGACGAATGATATTAGGACTGATTACACCCGCTTTTATACCCTTGGCGCGAAGCTGATCCACAACGTCCTTAGCTGATTCAGCAGCAGAGTTCAAAAGGAATACAGCCACTTCAGCATCATCCATTTTGTATAGGTCTAGAACAGGATATTCTCTTCCTGATAATTTTTTATATTCTTCAGCAACCTCTTTAAATACTTCTCCAGCCTGATAAATAGCTTCAGATTGCTGGTAATGATTATTGATTAAATCATCACCATTCATATGGGCACCAATTGTTACTGGTTTGCGTAAGTCTCTTGCAAAATGGTAATCTATTGGACATTCTCCAACAAATTGCTGTACAACTGTGCGGTCTTTAAAATACTCAACCCGTCTCTTTTGATGAGATGTAAAGAAACCGTCATAAGCTACAATGACCGGCAGACGCACTTTGGAATGCTCAGCAATCTTTAATGCCATAACGTTCATGTCATAGACAGCCTGAGGTGTTCTTGCCGTTAATATAACCCAGCCCGTATTCAGTGCATAATACAAATCCGAATGGTCTCCTCTGATATCCAGCGGACCGCTTACGGCACGTGTAACAAGATTTAGTACCATTGGGAAACGTGTGCCGGCCTGAACGGGCATTTGCTCCAACATGTATAAAAATCCATTGGCGCTTGTTGCATTGAATACCCTCGCTCCGGTTGCAGATGCACCATAGCAAATACCTGCCGATCCATGCTCTCCATCAGCAGGGATCAATTTTATATCGTGCTCCCCTCTTGCCTTCATCATATCCAGATACTGCGCAACTTCAGTTGAAGGTGTGATTGGGAAGTATCCCATAATATGATAATTTATCTGTGCAGCAGCCATTGCAGCCATTTCATTACCCGATTCAAAAGTTAAGACCTGTTCCGCTGCGGTGGTAGTTTTTAAATCTTCTTCTAAAATTGCCATTATGCCAGCCCCCCTGCTACATAAGGAAAGTTTTGCTTAACTCTGTGTTTATCCGCATAACCGATCATCTCACGCAGATCACTTAGTGCATCTGTCGGACATGCCTCAACGCATTTCAGGCATCCTTTGCAATATTGATAATCAATCCCCTTAAGGAACATTTGCTTTCTGCCCTTTTTGTCTTCTCCAGCTTCCCAAACAAAGCAGAAATCAGGGCAAACTGTATCACAGGCTGCACAATTAATGCATGTTTCCTGTTTGAACTGAGGAAGGAATCCCTGTCTCGATCCACTTAAGTCCTTTTGGATGCTGTTTGCTTGTGCAACCATCACCCCTCCAATTTCCTGAGTCATATACCCAAGCCTCGGAAGCGGCCGGGTAAATCTTTTTCCTTCTGCTCCTTCTGGCACTTTATAGGTTTTAAAATTAACTTCGTTGTATCCTCTGTTAAATGTTCTTATATTTGGTTCAACTAAATGAGGGTATTTTTTCTCAAATGTTTTACGGATAACGCTTCTCATTGACTCAGGATCAAGAAAGTCACAAATTCGGAACATGGCACCCAACATAGCTGTATTTACCTTTGTTTTTTCCTCAACAGCAATTGTCAGAGCGTCAATAACGGCCAATGTTCCATATTCAAGCTTAAGGTCTTTTTTTATATCATCCGATTCCCTGGTGGAATTTACTAATACAATGCCATCTGCATTTAGGCCGCTTAGAACATTAACTGTTTTGTAAAGAGCTTCATGGAAAATCCCGATAACATGAGGCTGTTCTATTGGACTGTGATCTCTGATTTCTACATCAGGATCGCAAAAACGTACGAAGCTTTTTACTGGTGTTCCTTTTTTCTCTGATCCATATGATGAAAAGTTGGATCCATTTAGCCCCAAACCCAGCACACCTGCTTCAGCAAGCATTTTACCGGCCAGATTTGCCCCTAATCCACCAATTGATTCAAGGCGAATTTCAAAAAATCCAAGTTCGTTTTTACTAGGTAAGATTGACATATTCTCCCTCCAAAATTTCTTTTTGCACATATGCAAAAAATTATAAATAAATTGTTTCCCCTCTGATATTGTATGGCAGCTATTTTTATTCCGCTGTGACAAAAGTCATTTTTCGTCAAATATTTTTATAACACTTTTTTACCAGTGGCAAAAACCCCCGTAAACAAAGGCTTTGGTACGAATATATAATTATACAACAGATAAAACGTTGTTGTATAACAGATAGGGATTTTCTAAATCCCTTTGGTTTGGAAGGTATTTCCTGTTTGACTTTAAAATGGAGAGGTAATTTAAACAGGTAAGTAATCAGGGGTTTTATTTGGAGGTTCACATGAAGCAGCGGGATTACTATTTTGATAATGTAAAATTCATTTTGATATTTTTTGTGGTTTTCGGCCATCTTTTATGGTCCTATAATGAGAACAACCATCTCATTTCAACTGTATACAAGGAAATCTATACCTTCCATATGCCTGCGTTTATTCTCGTTTCAGGCTATTTTTCAAAAGGCTTTAATAAAAAAGGTTATATTTCTAAGATTGCCAAAAAGCTCATTTTGCCGTACTTGATATTTCAGGTTATCTATTCAATTTTTTATTATTTCCAGCATCATAAGTCTACCTTTGAAGTTAACCCTTTTGATCCGCATTGGTCATTATGGTTTTTAATCAGCCTTTTCTTTTGGAACATTTTATTAATCATTTTCACAAAATTAAAAGCCCCGGTATCAATCTCCATCGCTCTGGCAGTAGGAATGATGATTGGCTATGTTGATTGGGCTTCAGATTTTCTAAGCCTTTTAAGAACCTTTGTGTTTTTCCCATTATTCCTTATTGGGTACTATCTGAAAAAAGAGCATATCTATATGCTTTTACAGCAAAAAGTTAAAATACTCTCCCTGTTTATGATTTTAATCGTATTCGCAGGCCTATATTTCCTTCCTGGAATTCAGGAAGATTGGCTGCTTGGATCAAAGCCCTATGATAAGCTTGGTGCAGCAGCTTCTGGAATCGCAATGCTAAAGAGGCTTGGCATCTATCTTTTGAACTTTGCAATGGTTCTAAGCTTTCTGGCGATGATTCCACAAAAAAGATATTTCTTTACGAATCTTGGAAAAAATACTTTATATGTTTATTTGCTTCACGGCTTCTTTGTACGGGTCTTCAGGGACAGCGACCTACAGGACTATTTCAGTCCAACCACCGGCTTCCTTCTGCTTGCAGGTTTGGCGCTTGGATTGACTTTACTGCTTTCGAGTAAGGTTATTACTTCCATTACACAGCCTTTTATTGAATTGAAAATGTCTAAGACCAAACGATTTGTATACCGTATGGTCGATACATTTAGAATATAAGGAAAAAAAGCATGAGCCCCAATGGCTCATGCTTTTTTTCTATAAATCATTAATAACGATATATGTAGCCCTGACGGGTCCATGGACACCTACTACAAGATTAAGCTCTATATCCGCAGAGTTGCTTGGACCTGTTATAAATTGAACACAGGAAGATACCGGATTTCCTTTAAGATGTTCAGCCCGCATTTGTTCAGCGGCTTGGGTCATCCGCGGAACTAATGAACTTTTTGGTATTAGAGCAATTAGATTTTCGGGCAGGAAGCTTACCATTCTTCCTTTATCCTTATTTGTAAATAATACAATTGTTCCTGACTCTGCAAGTGTTAAATCGCTTATAACAAGTCCTATCCCTGCTTTTTCAGCCCGGAGAATATTTTCACGCCCTTGGGTATAATCCCATTCTTCAAATTTTATTTCTGATTTTAAAAGGAAATCCAATCCCCACTCCTTAAGCCTATTATCCTTTCCGGCAAGCACAGAACCTCCATATGCCTCTATTTCATCCTTTAAAACAGCAGAAAGATTATTTTTATCAGTAATGTAAAGGCTGGTATGAATGTTGAGACACTGATCCTTTAAGATAGTCAGCAATTCGTCCTGAGAAGCATCCTTTAGAACATTTTTTTGTGGCTGGAACTTCCATACCGGTCTTTCAACCTTCTCCGTTACAGACTGACGGCCAAGCTGGGAAGCAATTTGATTTAGAAACTTTTCGCGATTCGTAATACTCCCGGTCATTATGCGTCGCCATCCTTTTCTCGGTTCTTGAACCAATCCCGGAATCTTTCTTTGTGAGGGGCAGGAAATTCACGGATTTCTGTCCAGGCCTTAAGCGGTCCCGGCCCTTTTGATATGGTGTTACCGGACACAAAGGGATTCATCGCCGCAGGAGCCATTTTGGTCCCAAGTTTATATAGGATGGGAGAGGCTGCACCAAGACCAAAAGCTTTCATAGCAAGCTTTTCTGAGATAGGGGCCTTCCCTTCCTTTTCAACAATTTGCTCACGATGCTTTAGAAGCAGTCCGTGCAGAGGAATTTTCACTGGACATACCTCTGTACAAGCTCCACAAAGAGTTGAGGCATAGGGCAATTCTTTATTTTCCTCATATCCTCCCAAAAGCGGTGTAAGAACAGCTCCAATAGGACCGGAATAAATAGATCCATAGGAATGGCCGCCAATATGACGGTATACAGGACAGGTATTTATACAAGCTCCACAGCGGATACATTGCAATATGGACTGAAATTCACTTCCCAATATATTAGAACGGCCGTTATCCACTACTACCAGATGAAACTCCTCCGGCCCGTCTGCCTCATCTATTTCTTTAGGTCCAGTCAGTACTGTAATATAACTGGTTAATTTCTGGCCAACGGCACTTCTCGTCAGCAGTCCAACAAGAACTTCGAGCTCCTCAAAGGTTGGCACGATCCTTTCCATTCCCATTACAGTGATTTGTGTTTTGGGAAGAGCCGTTACAAGGTCCGCATTTCCTTCGTTGGTAACAAGACAAAAGGAGCCTGTTTCTGCTACAGCAAAATTGCAGCCTGTTATTCCAATATCTGCTTCCAGAAACTTCTGACGGAGAACTGCACGTGCATGGGCCGCTAATTCTTCAGGCTTTGCTGTTTTTTGATACCCTAATTTTTCTGTAAAAACATCTCTGATCTGCTCTTTATTTTTATGGAGTGCCGGTACAACTATATGAGAGGGGGGATCATGGTCATCAACCTGGAGTATATATTCTCCTAAGTCCGTTTCAATTACCTCACACCCAGCCTCTTCAAGGCAAGAATTCAAATTGATTTCTTCTGTTACCATTGATTTTGATTTAACTACCTTTTTTGCTCCTTTGCTTTCCACCACGTTTTTTATGTATTCATTTGCTTCAGCCGGAGTTTGGGCAAAAAAGACATGCCCTCCCCTGCTTGCTATATTGTCACTTAATTCCTTCAAATAGTAATCCAAATGTTCTAATACATGCTGACGAATTTCCTCGCCATGGGATCTCCAATCTTCCCAATTCCCCAATTGATCAGCAGCATCCTGCCTTCTCGACCCCATCCTTTCTTGGGCACCGGCAACTGCTTTTCTCATGAAAGAATTATTGATTCCTTCTTCAACCCTGTCTTTAAAATCATTTGAGCCTATTTTCATCGGCATGGCTTTCCCTCCATTCCCATTCTTTAACGGCTGTTTAGAATTTCAGCAATGTGCAGAACTTTTATTGGCTTTCCTTTTCTCTGTATCCGGCCGCCTATATTCATTAGACATCCAGCATCTGCCCCGATTAAATACTCTGCTTCTGTTTCTTCAATATGGTAAACCTTTTCATCTACCATCTGCTCAGAAATTTGAGCCATTTTCACGGAAAAAGTTCCTCCAAATCCACAGCATTGTTCCTTTCCAGAAAGCTCTGTGAAACGCAGGCCTTTTACGTTTTTAAGTAGAATCATTGGTGCTTTCCTAACCCCCAGCAATCTGGTCATATGGCAGGAGGTATGATAGGTAACAGACGCATCAAAAGCAGCACCAACATCCTCCACATTAAGAACATCAACGATAAACTCAGTTAATTCAAAGGATTTTTCAGCTACCTTAATAGCCTTTGGTTCCCATTCAGGGTCACCTTTAAAAATATGAGGATACTCCCGAAACATGGCGATGCAAGACCCGGAAGGAGAAACGATATACTCGGCATCCAAAAAGGTCGCTATCATCCTTTTCATTGCTTCCTTTGATTCTTTTAAGTATCCGCTGTTATATGCGGGCTGCCCGCAGCAAACCTGGGATTCTGGAAATTCCACTTCACAGCCGAGATGCTCGAGCAGTTCAACGGTTGCTTTCCCCACATTGGTCTGAAAAAGATCAACCAGGCATGTAGCAAATAAAGCTACTTTCATCATCCTCACCCCATAAATCTTCATTTATTTTCTTTTGTGGCTCAATGAATCTTCACTCTTAATAATCATACCTGAATATCAAATAGACAGAAAAGAAAAACATCTTTTAATTCTGAAAATATTCCAATGATCTTCTTTTTTGTTAACAAAGATCTCTATATCTTTTTTATAAAAAGAACGATATAATAGAATATTGGTTTTAACCCTAAAAAGGAGTTATAGAAATGAATATTATTTGTTCCACTTTGAATGCAAAGTATATCCATACTAATTTAGCGATCCGCTATTTGAAAGCATATGCGGAACCCGAATTCATAATAAATCTAAAAGAATATACCATCAAAGACCCTGTTATGAATATTGTTTCCGATCTTATTCAGCAAAAGCCCGATATAATAGGATTCAGCTGTTATATTTGGAATATAGAAGAGACAATTAAAGTAATTAATATTGTTAAAAAGATTAATCCTTCCATAAAAATAGTCCTCGGCGGACCAGAAGTTTCTTATGATACTTTGGAATGGATGGAACGAGTACCAAGTGCAGATTTTATCGTAATGGGTGAAGGAGAAGAAACCTTTAAACAGCTTCTTAACGAATTGGACGGCCAGAACCAGTTTAATAAAGTTCCAGGAATCGCTTTCCGAAATGAAGGTAAGATTCGTCTTACTCCCCAAATGAATAAGCTGGATTTGAAAGAACTGCCCTCTCCCTATCGTTTTGATGAGGACCTGTCCCATTTAGGCAAGCGGGTAACCTATATTGAAACAAGCAGGGGCTGCCCATTTAGCTGCCAGTTCTGTCTCTCCTCCATAGAAGTAGGAGTAAGATATTTTGACAGGGAAAAAATTAAGGACGATATTCGTTTCTTAATGGCTAATGGTGCAAAGACTCTGAAATTCGTGGATAGGACCTTTAACATTAGTAGAAGTTATGCCATGGAGATGTTCCGTTTTTTAATTGATGAACACCTTCCTGGGACCGTTTTTCAGTTTGAAATTACTGCCGACATCATGAGACCTGAGGTAATTGAATTTTTAAATGCCGAAGCACCTCCAGGCCTTTTCAGATTTGAGATTGGGGTTCAGTCAACAAATGATTATACAAATGAACTAGTTATGAGAAAGCAAAACTTCACTAAATTAACCCGGACTGTAACCCTTGTTAAAGAAGGCGGAAAAATTGATCAGCATCTTGACTTGATAGCGGGACTTCCAGAAGAGGATTACCATTCCTTCAGAAAAACCTTTAATGATGTCTTTGAACTAGGGCCTGAAGAACTGCAGCTTGGGTTTCTTAAAATGCTAAGAGGCACGGGGCTTAGGATTCGTTCCGATGAACATAAATACACATTTATGGACAATGCTCCATACGAAATTCTTGGGAATAATGTTCTTTCCTTTGATGATATCATAAAGATCAAACAGGTTGAGGATGTGTTGGAGAAATACTGGAATGACCACCGAATGGATTATACTGTTGAATACCTTGTAACAAAAGTATTTGATACTCCGTTTGATTTCTTTCAGGATTTCGGTTCATATTGGGACAGACAAGGGTGGTCCAGAATTGGACATCAGCTAGAAGATTTATACCGAAGACTTTTAGAATTTCTTGAATACAGGAATATTCCGGACTTGGATATTGCAGTTGGATTAATGAAGTATGACTATTTTTCAAGCCAGAAATATAAACCAAGAAAACCTTGGTGGGAGCCAAGCTTTAATAAAGATGAAAGAGCCGGGATTTATAAATTGTTAATAGAAACACCAGAAATGGCGGGCCAGAATTTTGTACAGTTAGGTCTGGGAGAAAAAGAGCTATACAAGCACACCATGCTAGAATCATTAGAGTTTGACCTTAATAAATATTTAAAAACAGGAAAAATTTCAAAAACAAGATCCTGCCTGGTAGTATTTTTTGAACCTGCCAATGAAAAGAGCTCTTCATTTACTTTTGCTATGTAAAATAAGCCGGCTAAGCAGCCGGCTTATTTTTATTTTCCTTTTTGATTTTTGTTTTTATTTTTCTGATTCATATATGGTAATTCATATAATTTAATTCCATTTACATCCCCAAACTCAACACTAAATTCAACATTAGTGTTTTGAGCTTTTTCCTTATTCGAATCCTTCATTACGAGCGCCCCTTTTTTCCAAGCTTGGAATTCCGATTTGCACCCTTTATTGCTTCTTCGCCATGTGTAAATTCAGCTGAGAACTCAGATTCTTGTACATTTTTATGAGGTGTTTTTGTGTATTTTTCAACAGCATTTCTTTCAGCTTTCCGTTTCGCCATCTTTACCCCTCCTAGGCATAAAAATTTAAATCTAAGTATATTTTGCACAGGTTGAAAGTTACCATTCCCAAAACAGATTCCTGATTTACTAATTCCTTCTAATCATAAAAGAAAATATTAAGCAAAAAATAAAAAGAAAAGGAGCGATTTGGATGAGTAAGAAAAATGATAAGGATCAGGTCAGTTTAAATGAAACCCTTCCCCATCAAATAAACGCCCCGAGCTTTAAAGGGACTGGAATTAGTATGAAGCCTCCATTTATAAACAAGTTCGGAGTGAAAATCGGGGACAGTCTTTATTCTTCGTCGGAATCCCCATTGGAAAATTGGTCAAGTACAACAGATCCAGCTATAATGTCAGGAGACGAATGGGTCCATCCAACGAATGATATCGGCTGGAATTCAGCAGAAAATAGAGAACTTCTTGAACACAAAAGGAAACCTCAGGCTTACCCATTTATGCACCCGACCAAGGATGTCAGCCACGGGAAGGATTAAGTTAATTTTAAGCATACGGGATTTGCCATAAACGAAAAGTATTACCACTTATGAAGTTAAGATAAAAGGCCAAAATATTTATACAGAGATATTTTCTCTGTGAAGCAAAAAAGGAGATGATTCTAATGGCAAGAAGCAGTAACAAGCTACTAGTCCCTGGGATTGAGCAATATCTTGACCAAGTAAAGTATGAAATTGCTCAGGAATTTGGTGTTCAGCTGGGATCTGATACCGTTTCACGCGCTAACGGTTCAGTAGGCGGAGAAATCACAAAGAGACTGGTACAACAAGCTCAAGCTCAATTATCAGGAAGAGAATAAAATTAAATATAAATGGAAAAAGTCCGGCCTAAGCCGGACTTTGTTATTTCCCGTGTTTTTGGCCTTCTTGGCCGCCATGGGTTTCTTTATTTTTAAACGCATTACCTGACTGATGATGTTCCCCACCTGTAGAACTGCCGTTTTTCTTCACTTGGCCAGGGGCGGTATGCGGGTTACTTTTTGGTTTTTGGATAAAAGTCCTTTTTTTTTCAGGCGCATGATTTACTTCATGATTCTGCCTAATTTGCTGGCCATTATTCTTCTTAAGCTGTCCTGGTGCAACCGGTTTAGCATTAGTAGGTACACTTGGCATAACCGCATTCGAAGTTTGTGGCTGTGTATTCTGTTCCTTCTTTAATTGTCCAGGCGGAACAGCAGGTGGCGTTATTTGTGTCTGTTCGGTAACTGCCTCCTGTTTGCTGTTATCCTCTATAGAAGGTTTAGTATCCTTTTTCATTTCTGCTTTTATAGGAATACTTTTTTCCTTGTACTTGCCTGCAGTCATCCCTTGCTTATGAGCAGCTTGCAGATCCTTTTTGTTTCCTTTGACAACAGCAATTTCCAGATCGTCTTTTTTAACTGTTTCTTTTATTTCCTGAAGATTCTCTGTCAGCTGTATTTCAGCATTCTTTTCGCTTTTTTCCGCCCGAACAGTTGAGATAACTACGAGTGACTTAGATTTTATGTAGCCTTGTTTTTTTATTTCGTTTAAAATTTGTTCTGCAACAGCAGCTACATCTCTTTTTTTCCAGTCATTCAGATTCTTTACGATCTTTTTACCATCCTTATTAAAAGGTGTTACTTCCAGGACCTGCATCTTTTTATTTAAAGCAAGTTCAATGCTTGGATTAACGTCAATGGACATATAAGCATATGCCTGATTGCCCTTGTAGAATGGTACGTATGAAGCTGCAAGAAGAAAAATAGCAGCAGCTGCAGAAAGTAAGACTTTCCCCTTTAAAAATCTTACCAATGGAATTGACTTTTTTTGTCCTACGTTCATTTCAAGAGGATAAAAATGTACCTCTTCTCCAAGAACATACGGTTTTGGTTGTTTACGGGCACGCAAAAACTCACCATCAGGGGTTAATAATGTTAGAAAAACATCATCTATTTCCATAATGATTCCTTTTTTCATGTTTCCAGCACCCCCTTAATATAATCCTTTAAATAAACATAATCACTTGTAAAAATAAGTGCCATTGCAATAATATATTTTCTATTTCTCTCTAATGTCTTTCTGCTTACATCGACCAACTCTTCAAGCTGCTTGATGGGGAGCCTCTTTTTTGTAAGCAATATTTCTCTTAATTCTTCCTTTTCAATCAGAAGTTTTGCAGCCAATATTGCATTTTTCCTGGCATCAGCATGCTTTGGGGAATTTTCAAGCAAATCATTAAAGCTTAATTCATACTGGGTTAAAAGCTTTTGGAAATGCATAATTTCATCCCTGCGATGCTCCTGCTCTGTTTTTCTATTATATTCATCAATTGAAAGCTCATTTTCAAACGAAACGCTTTGCGAATCATCGTCCTGCAGGTCGTTGTTAAATTCAAAACTTATTGTTTTGTTTCTCGACTGCTTACGGATATAATCAATTACACGCCTTTTGATTAGCACTTCTCCAAAACTCAGCAGGGAACTGCCTTTCTCTGGAGAATACTTATCAATCGCTTCATTAAATGCGATAAGGCCGATGCTAAATTCATCGTCTGTTTCGTGTATATACCTTTTACAAACAGCCGAAACTGTTTTAGCTATAAAAGGTTTATAAGAATCTATTATTTCATTCCTTAGGGAATTTTCTCCCTGCTGTATTAATGCTACAGATTCTTCTAATGTTGTTTTTCTCTTTTTGGTCATGAACAATAAGCACAGCATTGCCTCACCTCACTAATCACCCATTATACCATACGGATGATTCTATTAACTTATGGGGGTAAAAGCTTTTAGAAAAGATAGCCCCTAAAAAGGCTATCTTTTCCTGTTTATTGTTCATGTTAGAAAACTTCTTACTTATGGCTGTGTTCTGAACCTTTTTGCTGATCTTCCTCGTGTGGATGATGCAATTCTTGTTTAACAACAGGCTTTACTTGTTTAACTTGTTGTTTTGCAGCTTGATGAGCCTGCTTAACTTGTTGTTTTGCTGCCTGGCGTACTTGTTTAACTTCTTGTTTTGCTGCCTGGCGTACCTGTTTAACCTGCTGTTGAGCTTGTTTTACTTGTTGTTTAACAACAGGAGTTTTCTTTACTTCAGCTTTAGGAGCTGTTGTAGCTGTTGTTGCTGTTGATGTTGTTGCAGGTGCCGGAGATTCAGTTTGTGTTGCAGCAGTAGTGTCAGTTTTTACAGGTGTAGTAGGTGTAGTAGCTGTAGTAGTTTCAGTAGTATCTGCATCTTTTTCAGCAGTTTCTTCTGTTGCTGGTGCTTCAGGCTTTACTTCGTCTTCTTGATTTTTCTTAGCAAGATGTTTTTCTAGCTTATCTGCTTTCTTTGCCAGATGAGCATAAGCTCTTTCAATATTTCTTTGTAAAGCCGCTTTTGCTGTTGGGTTTTGAACTTTTTCCAATGCAGAAGTTAAAGCAATGATGTTTTGAGATAAAACTGTTTTTACATCTTCAATAGCAGCTGTATCATCAGTTTTAACTTCGTCCTCAGTTTTTTGCTCATCTTTTGCTTGGTCTTCAGTTTTTTCTTCGTCTTTTACTTGGTCATCAGCTTTTTCATCGTCTTTTACTTGGTCATCAGCTTTTTCATCGTCTTTTACTTCGTCGGTTTTTACTTCATCTTCAGTTTTTTCATCGTCTTTTACTTCGTCTGTTTTTACTTCATCTTCCGTTTTTTCTTCATCTTTCACTTGATCTTCGTCTTTATTTTCGTCTTCTTTTTGGCTATCGATAACTTTATTAGCGCTATTCATTTCTTCGATAGCTTCTTTTAAAGTTTTAACTGCCGCTTCTTCATCACCCTTTGCAAAAAGAGCTTGTGCTTCAGCTAAACGCTCTGAGGCTAAATTAGCTAGTAATTTCGCTTCTTTAGCATCATCAAAAGTCAGAGCTAATTTAATTTGCTCAAGAGCAGTTTTAAGGAAGTAGAAAAAATCACCAGGTACTAAAGATGGAGTTTCTGTTTTTTCAGTTGTAACAGCAGTGTCAGCTGAAACAGTGTCGGTATTAGTAGATACAGTTGTATTCGCAGAAGTTGTTGTATTTTCATCTGCAAAAGCATGTCCTGCTGAGAGTGTAAAGGATCCGGCAAGAACTACTGCCAAAGCTCCCTTTGCGATCTTATGTAATTCGTTACTGCTTGTAAACTTTTTCAATTTCATTCACCTCATGATTTATTTTTCGCGGCCGCTTTTTCACTAAATGATTACGGAAGAGATAAACCCGTTTCTGGGGGTTTAAAAAATAAATAAATTACAAAAAAAAATACCCCCACAATGGAGAGGTACAGTACGAATCTTCATTCTTTTAAAAGTTATTCACTCCGCGTTTAAGTAAAAGTGAACGAAGAATAAAGCCGATTAAAAGGCCAGGTATTAAAGAAAGCATAGGGAAAAAGACTATTCCAGGCTGAATCCCAAAAATAGTCGCCTTTCCCCCAAACATGGTTCCAACTGTTACAAAATAAGCACTAAAAACAAATGGCAGAAAGGAAAGCTTTTCGTCAGGTGGCATTGCATAACGGTATGCATCCCACATCGCAAACATATATACACAAGGGTAAAACATCAGCCACTGAAGATTGGCAGCCTCAAATGCCCGGTCCATTTGTCCTTGAAAACTATAAAGAATGCATAAATTAAAATGACTGTTAACATTTATAATAAACTCCAATGTTATAAATAGAACTCCTTTGAGATATTTACCGGCTAAAAGCTGGCTAAATCCCGGCAGAGCGATATTCCATAACACGGCTTCTAATTTACTAAGTTTCTTCATGATCCAACCTGCTTTTTCCTGTTTTTTTGTTCTGATTCCTATGTTGTCCATTCCGGGCTAATTTAAAGCTTTTTTATAGGAAAACTATCACAAGTTAGATTTAAAAATATCTTCGTATTAAACTCATAAAAAGAAGCATTCCCTGGCACTTCCGAAAAGTTTATACCCTGACTATTTTTTTAACAGTTTTAAATAATATCGGCCAAACTCGGTCCAATTCCGTTTTCTTTGAAAGTAGCTTTTAAAAAGCTTTAAGAATAATGGGTATTTTCCCTCATATGGATACCATTGAATCTCATTTGCCTTTTTTCCGCTATCCTCGATAATAGCTTTTTCATGGCAAAAAATTCTTAATCCTGCATCTCCATGGTATCTGCCGATTCCGCTTTGTTTAGCGCCACCAAAGGGGAGGCCATGATTAGCAACTGTGATAATGGCATCGTTTATAACGACAGCTCCCGAAACTAGTCTTGATGCAACTCTTCTCGCTTTTGTCAGGTCCATGGACCAGATACTTGCATTAAGACCGTATTCCGTTCCATTTGCTAAGGTAATTGCTTCTTCCTCCGTATCAAAAGGAATGACTGGCAGAATAGGCCCAAATGCCTCTTCCTGAATAATCTTCATATCCTGTGAAACATTAGTTACTACCGTTGGCGGCAAAAACATGCCATCTTCCCATTCTTCAGGCAGCTTTCCAGTTTCGATTAATGCTCCACGGGAGAGGGCTTCTTCAAGCTGTTCCCTGACAATCTGTATTTGACCTGGGAAAGTCATCGAACCAATATCACTATTTTCATCTATCCCCATTTTAAGTCCAGCTACCTCTGTTCTTAGAAGTTCCATAAACTCCATATAAACAGAACGTTCGATATACAATCTTTCTGCACTCATACATACCTGACCGCTGTTTGTAAATGCTGCCCAAACTGCACCCTTTGCTGCCCGTTTTAAATTAGCATCTGCAAAAACAATCATCGGATCTTTTCCACCTAATTCAAGAGTTGTAGGGATTAACTCTTTTGCGGCAGCCTCCTGAATTATTTTTCCTGTACGGACGGAGCCGGTAAAAAATATATAATCTGGTTTCCCGGAAGTAAAAGCTGCCCCTACCTCTTTCCCCCCATGTGCCACCTGAACGGTTCCTTTTGGAAAACCAACCTTATCAAAAAGTTCCTCTATACATTTCCCTACCAGTGGTGTAACTTCTGAAGGTTTTAAAATGACAGAATTACCTGCAGCCAACGCACTAACCATAGGAACTACTGCAAGCTGAAGAGGATAATTCCAAGGGGATATGACCAAAACTACTCCCCTTGGCATGTATTCAATAAATGACTTTTTACCAATTAAAAGAAGCGGGGTGCTCCCCTTTTGCCTTCTTAATATTTTTTCTCCGTGTGAGCATATATGGCTGATTGCATCCAATGTAGGCATAATATCGGCAACAAGTGCTTCAGTCATGACTTTTCCGGTGTCATCGGAAATAATCCTTGCAATATCCTCCATATGGTCTGCTATATACTCCTTTAGTTTTCTCAAATATTGCAGGCGTTCTCCAACTGAAAGCTGGCCCCATGCTTCAAAAGCGTTTCTTCCTCTTTGGTAAAACTCCCCTACAAATTCTGCAGGTGTCTCTTCAATTTCGCCAAGATACTTTCCCGTTGCCGGTGCATATACTTGAAGCTTCTCCTGAACTGAATGCATACTCATTCACCTATCTTTAAATAATTTTTATTTGATAAGCTGGATTGGTCTTATTTTCTGAGTAAAAAGAAACCATCGGTCCAATACCCTCCCTGAAATCAGGGCATTTAATACCGGAACCTTTTAGATCCTCCTGTGCATGTGAACAATCGAATTTTCCCATCCAGGTGAAATAATCCAATGCTTCCTTCTCCACACCGAGGAATTTTCTCACAGGTTTAAGAGAGAGACCGAGTTTTGCCATAGAAAGAGGCAGACTTCCTTTAGGGTGTTTTTTCATTAATTCATGCATCATCATTGCATAGAGTTCAGTAACTGTATAAGGGGAAGGATCTGTTAAATGATAGGTTTTGCCAGCTCCCTTTTCCAAAAATGACAAATAGGCAGTTGCTTCAATAATATAATCAACCGGTACCAGGTTTACTACAGCGTCTCCCCGTCCTATGCTTGGGATTAAAGGCAAAAATCGAAGCCGGTCCAAAAAGTTCATAATAAAATAAGGCCCATCGAATTTAATTGTTTCTCCAGTTTTAGAATGCCCTTTTACAATGCCGGGACGTATAATAGTAACCGGAACTTCTTGCTTCATTTCCTCGACGAGCAATTCGGCTTTATATTTTGTTTCCTCATAATGGTTTTTAAAAGCCTGAGGAAGCACCAGTTCTGTTTCATATAAATCGCCTTCTCTATTGCCCGCCACATAAGCGGTACTGAAATAAGTAAACCTTTTTAAATTTGCAAGACTTCTAATCCACTCATTCACATTTTTGGTTCCGATCACATTTACTTTATAGGCAATATCACGTGGAACAGCGAGATCATATATGGCGGCAAGATGGAAGACGTTTGAAATCCTGCCCGCTATTTCTTCTCTCTTAGCCTCTGAAATTCCCAGATTTTCTTTTGTTATATCACCTTCAATAATTTGGAACCTTTCTTCCTGCATTCCCATTTCTGAGGTAATTAATTTCTTTTCCTGTTCTGCTTTTTGTAGCATGGCAGGAAGAACTAGAACATAAACCGAACCTTGATAGTTATTTTGTTTCAACACTTGGCGAATTAGCTGATTACAAATAAATCCCGGAAACCCTGTGAAAAAATACCCGTTATCCATATTAGCCCTCCTGAAAAATGAATAGTTATTCATATTTTAGGCAGAGCGGGAAGAATTCGTCAAATTTTTGACAGAAAATTCAGCCTCTTTTTTCAAAAAAGGTTCTCATGGTATTTTGGGTTAATTTATTTTAACTAGATTCTGCTAAACTTTTAGGTTGATTTGCGCTCTCTGCGCTCGGTTTCCGCTGTCGGTCTAGCTACTGCCCTGTATAGATCCCGAAAAGCTGTGAACAGCTACTTGCACCTCTGCAACGAGCTAAAGGTAGGCTTCATCGAATACTATACTCTGTGGCACAAGAGCAAAAAGGGGATACATCATTGCTCTGTATCTGTGAGGTATCCCTTTTACACACCTTTCCCGCTGGGATCTCTCGCCTTCGATCCAATAAAAAGCAGCGCAAAATCGCGACATGGTCATAAGCCGAGATTTACTAAATTGATTTATAAATTAATAATTTGCAACCTTAAATGGTTTATTGTAAGTTGGTTCAAAAACAGGCTTTCCGATTAAATAGCCCTGCGCTAGCTTGACCCCTATGCTCTTACAATATTCAAGCTCTTCCAATCTTTCAATTCCTTCTGCCAAAACTGTAATACCCAATTCATTTGCCAATTGAGTTACTACTTTTAGAAACTGCATCTTCCTATCGTCCTGATCACAGTAATTTATATATTGACGGTCTATTTTCAGAAAATCCGGTCGAAGCTCTTTCAGAACATCCAGGGTGGAAAAACCAGCACCGACATCATCGAGTGCTACCTTCATTCCTTCTTTTTTATATGTATTTAAAACCTTTTTCAGATGAGTTATATCCTTTATTTCCTCCGATTCAACCACTTCAAAAACAAGATCGGCTGGATCAATCTCATATTTTTCAACAAGGCTGAAAGTATGCCTAAGACAAAAATCAGGATTATAAATGGTTGATGGCAAAAAGTTAATAAAACTTTTTACTCCTGGTTTAAGGAATCGTTTTTTCGCTATTATCGCAGCTTCTCTTGCCCGCTGGTCCAGCAGGGAAAGCATTCCTGCCTTTGCAGCTAATGAGAAAAGAGTCCCCGGAGATATCTGCTCGTGCCCATGTGTGCGCAGGAGAGATTCAAATCCAAAGATTTCATCGTCCTTTTCTAAATCAATAATTGGCTGCTGAAAGCTGATAAGATCCCCGGATTCAATAATTGATATAATATCTTGATTCTTAAGTCGTATCAGTAAATTCTCCAGAGTTATAGTTAACAAAGGAAGCTTTCGGCTGGTGCTTAAGGATGAAGGTGATTCCAGCAAAATGCCCCCTATTCCTTCAATTTTTTCTATTAATTCAATTTTTTTTATTAATTCTCTATGGTTTACATAAGCAAAGGACCACCATCCCTTTCCAGCGTCCCAAAAGTCATACCTGTAAAGATCCTGGGCAGACTTTATATATAAATAACCTTTATCTTTAAGACTAAATGGCACTCCACATTGGATGCAACTCACTTGAAAACCCTCCTAAATACCTACATTTTGCATAATTTTAGCAAATAACTTAAGCGAAGGATACTTTAAATGTGCCAGAATGTTAGAAAAACCGGCTAAGCCATTAGGGCTTGCCGGTTTTTAAATGCTTTTCTACTCGTGCATATCCATAGGATTATATAGTTTTACCTTAGGATTTTTTTCATTGAACCATCTTAGGGCAAATTCATTTTCAAATAGGAAAACATAGTTGTCAAAACGATCTTTAACAAGCAGGCTACGTGAGCTTGAAAGATTTTCGTCAACCGTTTCTCCTTCAACCCAGCGGGCTATTTTAGAGCCCTGGCGTTCCATTAGAACTTCCGCATTGTATTCTGCTTTCATTCTATGTTCAAATACTTCGAATTGAAGCTGGCCAACCGCTCCTAGGAAATAATCATCCGTCTTTACTGTTTTAAACAGCTGAATGGCACCTTCCTGAACAAGCTGCTGAATTCCCTTATGGAATGATTTCTGCTTCATAACGTTTTTAGCTGATACCCTGACAAATAATTCAGGAGTAAACTGCGGGAGGCGTTCAAATTGGAAATCATCTTTTCCTGACGTAATGGTGTCACCAATCTGGTATGTGCCTGGATCATAAAGACCGATAATGTCTCCACTGACTGCTTCATCCACTGTGTTCCGTTCTTCGGCCATAAAAGATGTGGATTGTGCCAGTTTTAACTGTTTACCCAATCGCGGAATATTAACGGACATTCCTCTTTCAAATTTTCCAGAACAAATTCTTACAAAAGCAATCCGGTCTCGGTGGGCAGGATTCATATTGGCCTGAATTTTGAAAACAAAGCCTGAAAATCTGTCAGACATCGGGTCAATTTTTCCAGTCGATGATTCGCGTGGCGCTGGTGGTGGCGCAAATTGCAGATAAGTTTCAAGGAAGGTCTGAACCCCAAAGTTTGTTAGCGCACTGCCAAAAAAGACAGGGATTAGCTTCCCATCCTTAATTCGCTCCGCAGAAAAATCGTTTCCAGCTTCATTTAGGAGCATAATCTCTTCTAAAGTCTGGTCATAAAGGCCTGTAACCTTTAATGAATGGTCACCTTCGATTTCTCCATCTTCATTTAGAGAAATATATCTTTTTGACTCATCTACCCTGAATTGCTCGATACGATTATAGTAGCGATCATAAATACCGAGAAACTCTTTCCCCATTCCGATGGGCCAATTCATTGGATATGATTCAATGCCAAGAACCTCTTCTAGTTCAGCCAAAAGCTCAAGCGGTGTTTTCCCCTGGCGGTCTAGCTTATTTATAAATGTAAAAATAGGTATTCCTCGCATACGGCAAACCTTAAAAAGCTTAAGCGTCTGCTCCTCTATACCCTTGGCAGAGTCAATAATCATAACAGCACTGTCCACTGCCATAAGTGTTCGATAGGTGTCTTCACTAAAATCCTGGTGTCCAGGCGTATCCAATATGTTGACGCGGTATCCGTCATAGTCAAACTGCATTACACTGGATGTAACCGAGATTCCTCTCTGTTTTTCGATCTCCATCCAGTCACTTGTGGCAAATTTACCAGTTTTCTTAGCCTTAACAGTACCGGCATCACGAATAGCTCCGCCAAACAGCAGCAGCTTTTCAGTAAGTGTTGTTTTACCCGCATCCGGGTGAGAAATAATCGCAAACGTCCTGCGTGACGTTACTTCTTCTATAAAATTCTTACTCATTTGCAATTCCTTTCTTTTGACAATAAATAATTTTTGTCCATAACTTCAATCTTATCTTTACAAGCAAAACTTTGCAATCCTCCAATAAGCAGACAGACTATTTTTTACATGGAAACAGCAACTATTTTTTTCCAAGTAAGAAAAGATTATAATAGAAATAGGGGTGCTATGAATGGATTCAATTACTCATACTTTATTCGGTCTCGCCTTATATGGTACAGTAGAAAAACGGAATATGGAACGGAAACAAAAATTTGCCTGGCTGATAACGTCAGTCGGTGCCAGCCATATACCCGATATTGATGTAGTCTCTCAATTATGGGATCTGCATGGCCAATATCAAATGTGGCACCGTGGTTTGACCCACTCCCTTTTCTTTACGCCTATCTGGGCCTTTCTCTTCTATATTTTAGCCATCTGGCTCTTTAAAACCAAGGATATTAAACTATTTTTGTTCGGCTGGCTCGCTGTTCTCATACATATAACGAGTGATTTATGCAACGCCTGGGGAACTGGTTATCTGGAGCCTTTTTCGCACCAAAGGATATCCTTCGGGACCGTACCAATTGTTGACTTGGTTTTTTGGGTTATCATATTGGCGGCTTTCCTATTCACTCGAAGGAATCAAACCCGTGCACCTTTCTACTACAGGGCTGGTTGGGTGCTAATTGCCTTTCATGTTTTTACTCAAAGCCTTCAGGGGCATTTTCTTTTTAGCAGTTATGAAAAACAGCATGAACAAATCGCGCTTTCGGCAGACTTTGTTCCCACTTCTTTTACGGTTATAACCAAAGATCACACGAATGTAACTATATACAAGGACGGCCTTTTTGAAAAAAGGAAAGAATTATATAAACTTTATTCGGCGGAAAATACTTCTTTAGATAATTTGTTCTCAAAAAAACCTGAGGCGAAAACCTTATATCAATGGAGCCCGTTTGTAGTGATTGTTAATACCCACCGCCGGCTTGGTATTTATGATCCCCGATTTTATCGAAATGGCCAATCCTTCCTATATGAATATATCAGTAAAGTAAAATAGTATTGGCAGCCTTTAGGCTGCTATTTTTATTACGATTTTTTCGCAGATGGTTTTCCTCACTAACCTGCAATCTTTCTTGCTTTTCCAGCGATTCCCTCGTTTAAAATTACATAATACCTATTTATTGTATTTAAGAATTTCATATAATGGAGATAGACTTTTGAAGGAGCTGAATTCATTGAATCAAAGTTCAAAATTAGTGTCGAAGTTTATTCCGCTCATAGGCGTATTTATATTGTTAATTGGTGCAGCTGTCTGGATATTCCAACAATCAAATAAAGAAATCTCTGTCCCCTTCTCATCCATGGCGAAAACAATCCAGAATCAAAAAGGAGAAACGGTTACCTTGACAGAAAACTCAGATGGTTCATTGCATCTTCAAACCAAAGATGGCAAGTATGTCTCTAATGTCCCTCCTAACAGTCAAATGGTTGATAAATTAGTAGAAAAATACAATGTTGATTATTCGTTTAACAACAGCAGCAAATTTGGGAAATGGGTTATGGGCGGTATCCTTGTTTCATTGGCAGCCGCTGCTCTTGCACTCCAAAATAAAAAAGGCGGCGGCATGGGGATTTCAAACCCAATGAAAAACAGTCTGTCAAAAGCTAGGCCTCTTCCATCTATCTCTTTATATGATGTAGGCGGATTGGGAGACGAAGTAAAAGAGGAAATCATGCAGACTCTTTCTATTTTACAACAGCCAGAAAAATCGGCTAAGTTGGGAATAAAACCTCCTAAAGGAATTCTCTTATATGGACCTCCTGGTACAGGGAAAACTTTACTTGCCCAGGCAATTGCAAAGGAAATGAATGCAAATTTCTTTTCAGCAAGCGGATCTGCTTTTAATGAACTTTTTGTAGGTGTCGGTGCTAGCCGTGTTCGCTCGTTATTCCAAAATGCACGCAAGCAGACCCCAGCTGTTATCTTTATTGATGAAGTAGATGCTCTTGCAGGCAGACGTAAACAGCATGGCGGAGAAGAGTCCGAAAAAACCCTGACTGAGCTTTTGGTTCAGTTAGACGGCGGTCATCCAAACGATGGAATTCTTTTCATTGCGGCCACAAATCGCAAAGATATGCTAGACGAAGCTTTCCTTCGTCCCGGACGTATTGACTTTTCTTTTCAAATTCCTCTTCCAGATACAAAAGGAAGACGTGAAATTATTACGATCCATACAAAAGGCAAGGCTCTTGCCAGTGACGTTGAAGCATCACTTGACAATTTAGCTGAAAGTACATCTGGATTTTCCGGTGCCGATCTTCAATCGCTTTTTGAAACAGCAAGCAGAAGAGCTGTTCGAAATGGTCTTGAAGTTATACAGAAAAGCGACCTTGACCACGCGCTTGATCGGACGATCCTTGGAAGCTCTTCAAGAGCCCTTCAGGATCATGAAACGAAAAACCGTGTAGCGATTCATGAAGCAGGTCATGCTATTGTTTCCGAATTGACCAAGCCTGGCTCAGTCCGGAAAGCTACCATTATTCCACGTGGTGAAGCATTGGGTTATGTTGCACCAATTCCGAAAGAACTGCACTTGTCTACATCCAGCGAACTGCTTGACCGAGTATCCATGATACTAGCAGGAGGGGTTGCCGAGCGAATGTTCCTTGGTGAACATAGTATTGGAGTCAGCGGCGACGTAAAACAGGCTAAAAACCTGATTGAACAAATGGTTGATACAGGAATGCTGCAGGATAGCTTTACCCTCACCTTCAACAAAGGCGACCGTGAAGCAAAAATGCAGGAATTGTTCCAGGAAGCACTTGAAAAATCAGAAATGCTGATTCAATCAAACCAAAGCCAATACCTCAAATTGGTTGAAGCATTATTGAAGAAAGAAACACTTGAGGGCTCTGAAGTGGAAGAAATCGTCAGAGGAGCAGCCATTAATTTCGATGAAATGGTAATGGCATAAGCGAAAAGCGAAATCCTGTTTAGTGACCTATATTTGATGAAAGGCGCTGCCATTTTCTTTGGCAGCGCCTTTCTGATTCGCTTCCTGCGAGCCTCTAATTCGAGTGAAATAAAGGAAAATGAAATGCGAAACAGCCAGGTACTGGGGCGTTTCAGCTAGACAAAAACGAAGAGCTTGCGAAGCATCAGCCTAAAATAGCCTTCTGAATAAGTACTACTTTGAAGAGGCATCAAGCAGCTTTGTGACGAGCTTACCAGCAGCAACTCCGAAAGAGCACTATTTCAATGTTGATTGACTTATCGCAGGGAGGATTGGGATGGACACTTATTGCACCTTACAAAGCTGAAAACTCGCTAGGCTCTGAAAACATCCCCGTAAGCAGCCAGGTGCAGAAAGCATCTGGTTTTTTTTTTTGTATTTAGGATATAGGATATAGTAAATTGCTACATGAAGAAGCAAAAATAAAATAAATTAAGGTTTAGTACTTGCTTTGGAGGTAATTTCATATGGAAGCAAAAACATGCAATGAGTCTAGAGTTATAAGAACCAGCAGAATATTTCCCAACGACGTAAATAACCACAATACCCTTTTTGGCGGAAAACTGATGAGTGATATGGATATGCTTGCATCAATATCGGCAACAAGGCATTCCCGCAGTGAATGCGTTACAGCTTCCACTGACTCGGTAGACTTTCTAAGCCCTATTACCCCTGAATCCTCAGTGTGTTTTGAATCATTTGTTACATACACTGGAACGTCCTCAATGGAGGTCTTTGTTAAAATTATTGCGGAAAGTCTACTGGGTGGGAATAGAAGAATTGCGGCAACTGCATTCTTTACATTTGTAGCACTTGATGATAACGGAAAGCCAACAAGGGTTCCACCTGTAATCCCTGAAACCGAAGAGGAAAAGAAACTTCATGAAACAGGTAAAGATAGAGCAGAGCAGCGCAAGACACACCGCAAAATGAGTAAAGAGCTTGCGGATTATTTAACCACAAAAAAACCTTGGGAATAATAAAGCTAATCTTTAATAAAGTGCCATGCGACGAGCATATGCTGTTTTTTCGTATTCAGTAAATTTTTATTAGACATTGTCTTACCACTCTGTAAGAAAAAATAAATATAGAAGTGAATTTTTATATGAAAAAGTGTATCAACAGCCGCTGGATTGATTCAAATTATAATACCTTCATCGCTTTAAGTAAGATTCCTTTATTCGAGATTGAAAACCACTGCACTCAGCATCGCCCTCTTTCAATGAATGGCCGAGAAGCGTGGGAAATCAAGGGAACTCAAAATGTGAATGAAATCACCGATGAAGTGCTTAACAATGATCGTAAAATAAAAAGACTTACTGGAAAAACATCCTACTTTTTCCGTTCAGGCACTGCATACTATGATGAAACTGGAATAAGAGTTGCAATGGAAATTGGAGAGCAGCCGGTTAATTATAATGTTCTGGGTGACGCCGGAGCTACCTTTAAGAAGGATCAGGTCAGAGATGCCTTGCGTAAAGCAGTACCAGGTTCCATCGTGCTTATGCATATGAATCACCCGGAGGGAGAAACCTTTGAAGGATTGAAACTCGCCATTCCTGAGTTAAAAAAACAGAGGTTTTAAATTTATCAGCCAGGCTGACATGCAGCTTAAATAAATTTAAACTCTTGGATTTTTTCCAGATAGTTCGGGGGTGATTATCAATCAGGTTTGGGGTTAAATCGATCATTTTAGAAAATTAATCAATTATTTTGGACTCTTTATCGATCAATTTCAGAAACTTATCAATTAAATTATGAATCCATATAAAAAAGAACCTTCCCTCATCAGAGGATAGAAGGTTCTTTGATTTTACTTTTCAAATAAAAGAATTTGCGACTCATATGGTCTCAAAGTTAATACAGAGTCTGTTTCCTCCCAGCTATAGTTTCCAAGCAGGTGTTTATAGCTTTGTTTTTTAAGTTCTCCCGGAATTTCAAAGGATGGTTCATTTCCATAGAAATTACAGATCACCAGCAATGTCTTGCCATTATGTTCTCTTGTATAAGCAAAAATTTCCGGATCATTTTCTTCGATCAGATTATACTTTCCATAAACAACTATTTCATGGTCTTTTCTTAATTGAATCAGTTGCTTATAGTAATGGAAAACTGAGTTTTTGTCCTCCACTGCTTTTTTTACATTGATTTCTTTATAATTTGGATTTACTTTAATCCATGGTGTTCCAATAGTAAAACCCGCATTCTTTGAATCATCCCATTGCATAGGTGTTCGTGCATTATCACGGCCCTTTACATAGATACTTCTCATGATGCTTTCAACCGGGACATTCTCTGCCACTTTTTCTTTATAAAAATTAAGTGTTTCGATATCGCGATAGTCCTCAATTGAAGAAAAAGGAACATTTGTCATTCCCAGCTCTTCCCCCTGATAAACATATGGGGTTCCCCTCATCATATGGATGATGGTTGCTAGCATTTTTGCCGATTCCAGCCGATATTCCTTGTCATTACCGAATCGGGAAACGACACGAGGCTGGTCATGATTGCAAAAATATAGACTGTTCCAGCCAACCTCTTCAAGGGCGTTTTGCCATTTGGTTAAATTTCTTTTTAGATCAAGTAAATTAAGTGGTTTAAGGTTCCACTTTCCTCCCGGTCCGCTATCAAGATCAACATGTTCAAACTGGAATAGCATATTGACTTCATTACGGCTGGAGTCTGTATAAAGACGGGCAATTTCAGGGTCTGAACCCGGCATTTCGCCCACTGACATGACGTCATACTTGGAGAGTACTTCCTTATTCATTTCCTGAAGGAAATCATGAATTCGCGGACCATTCATAAAATGGGGGCTGCCGTCGCCATAGCGGTGTCCTGGTCCAGCCTCTCCATCTGGCAGGCCTTCCTCTTTGGAGATAAAATTAATAACATCCATTCGGAAACCGTCTATTCCCTTATCCAGCCACCATTTCATCATGTCATAAACTTCATTCCGCAGTTTGGGGTTCTCCCAATTTAAGTCAGGCTGTTTTTTTGAAAAGATATGTAAGAAATATTCATCTGTTGCTTCATCATATTTCCATGCTGACCCGCTGAAAAAAGAACCCCAGTTGTTTGGCTCTCTGCCTTCTTTGCCAGGACGCCAAATATAATAATCTCTATATGGGTTATCTTTTGATTTACGGGACTCAATAAACCAGGCATGCTCGTCAGAACTGTGATTTACAACCAAATCCATAATTAACTTCATGCCGCGATTATGCACCTGGGCAAGAAGTTCCTCCCAATCAGCCATTGTTCCAAAGTCATCCATAATATCACGGTAATCACTAATATCATATCCATTATCATCATTCGGTGACTTATAAACCGGTGATAGCCATATTACATTTATACCCAATTCCTTTAGATAATCAAGACGAGAGATTATCCCCTGAAGGTCACCAATTCCATCACCATTGCTGTCCATAAAACTTCGTGGATAAATCTGGTACACAACACTTTCTTTCCACCATTTTTTCTCCATATACCTTTATTCCTCCTAACAGTACACCTATTATTAAAGATACCTTCTTTTAAAAGAGAAGAAAAGCAATTACTAAAAAACCTCCCCGGAAAAAGGAGAATACTTTTCAAAAGTTTAAATCCACTATTTAGTGGAAAATTACTTAAATAAGTAATAAGTTTTTAACAAGAAGGGTTGTGGAAATATTGTTTGGTTTTAAAAAGGATCGAATTGAAAAAGAACAGCAAAAATATGAATTAAAAGCTAAAGACTATATTAATAATCCTAAAAAGACACAGGGCCTTTTAAAAAGTGCAGTAAAGAAAGCAAATGATAAGAAAGGGACTCTTGGGGAAACATGGGACAAGCTCCAGCTTTTTTTTGACTTAATTAAAGCATGGACAAAGGGCGATTATAGGGATATTTCGAAGAGTACACTTATGACTGTTATTGGTGCTGTAATTTACTTTGTCTCTCCTATAGACTTTATACCCGATTTCCTTGTTGGTTTTGGGATCTTTGATGATGCCGCAGTTATAGGATTCACACTGAAAAAAATTTCAGGGGACCTGGAAAAATTCAGGGAATGGAGAGATTCTTCTTCGCCTTTAATAAATGCACAAAACCCTCTTGAGTAAAAATCAAGAGGGCTTTACATGGTAAACCTGTGATTACCAATATCTTTAATGGCTGGTCTTGAATAAAGCCAGCTTTTTTTAATTTTATGAGGGTTAAAGAAGAACAGGGCTTTTGTTACTTCCCCATCTTTTGCGATTGCTTCATTTACTGCTTTTTTTGCATCCGGCCCGGCAGGTTTGTTAATCATTCCATTATCAACTGGCTGGAATTGCTGCTTTTGATATATTACCTGCTTTATCGTGTCGGGAAACTTCTCACTTTTAACCCGGTTAAGTACCACTGCGGCTACCGCCACCTTACCTTGGAAAGGTTCTCCTTTAGCTTCAGCCTGAACAAGTCTTGCCAAAAGTTCTTTCTCCTGGGGGCTAACGGATTCCGGCACAATCACTTTTTCCCCTTTAACCAATTTTGTATTCCCGTCATCATTACTTTCTTTTATTTCCTGAGCAGGGACTCCGTATTTTACAGCGATTTCTTTAACGGTTTCTCCTGACTTTGCTTTATGAACTTTAACTGTATCTAAAGTTTTTGCAGTTGCGCGGGATTCAGGAAACAGATTGGCAAACGGGAATAAAAAAGAAATAGCGGCCGTAAAGATGGCTATCTTTTTCATTTGTCTTCCTCCCTTATCCTTTATTTTTCCACCTCAATAACCGTAACATGGATGATATGGTTAACCCAACCCCAAAAACTTACCAAGGAAATAGAGGAAATACCAACCAAATAACCAGTTTGTAAATAGCGTTTAAAATACGACTCTGTAAAATTGTTTATTGATTTCTGATTTAGGCGTCGTTCCCGAGGTGTGATTGAAATGCCGCACGAAGGAAATGCTATAGCATAAGAAAATCATCCTTGAATTAAATTTCACTTAATTTTGCGATAGGATAATGGAGTACTTTAGAAGTGTCTCAAACTTCACTCCCATTAAAATTGTCCTAAATCAAAAATGTAACTGGCCTAAAATAAAAATCAGGCTGCCAATTGGCAGCCATTTTTAGCTTAAACTTAGCCCTTTGTTCCTGATGATATATTGGAACCTTCGATAAAATAACGCTGAAAAAAGAAGAACATTAAAACAATAGGAATTAGAACCATAACTGACATGGCCATTAGATAATGCCATTGAGTCTGAACAGTTCCTTTGAAGGTCTGAAGACCAATTTGCAGGGTATAAAGCTTTTCATCATTAATATATAAAAGCGGTCCGAGTACATCGTTCCAAGCACCCGTAAAAGAAAAAATTGCTACTGTAATTAAAGCTGGCTTAGTTAAAGGCAGCATAATATGCCACCAAATCTTCAAATGGTTCGCCCCATCAAGTACGGCCGCTTCCATCAATTCATTTGGAATAGACATCATAAACTGTCTAAGTAAAAATATAAAGAATGCACTTCCAAAAAATGCAGGAACAATTAATGGAAGATAGGTATTAATCCATCCAAGCTTTGAAAATAATATATATTGTGGAACCATGGTTACAAATCCAGGTATAAGCATGGTCGATAATACAATCGTAAACAATACGTTGCGCCCTTTAAAATTAATTTTAGCAAAAGCATAAGCTACAATTGAATTAATAAACACGCTTCCCAAAGTACCGCAAGTGGCAATAAATAATGTATTTAAGGTCCATCTTGTAAATGGAGCGGTTTGCCACGCTTTTAGATAATTTGAGAATTGGAATTTATCCGGCATAAAAGATGGTGGAAATTGTGCTATTTCAGCCGGCGTCTTTAAAGATGTTGAAATCATCCACCATAATGGCGAAAGAATAATAATACTGCCTGCCGCCAATAAAAGTGTAATCAACAGGCTTTTAGATTTTTTTTTGAAACTTCTCGTTTGATAGAATTTCGGTGAGACATACTGGCTCATTTTTTGTCTCCTCCCTCATAATGAACCCATTTTTTACCGACTTTCATATTAATGACGGTAAGGGCCATAACAATAATAAACAGGAGCCATGCCATTGCAGAGGCATATCCCATGTTGAAGTTTTTAAAAGCATTGTTCCACATATGAAGGTTATAAAAAAGCAGGGAATTTGACGGGCCACCGCTCCCGTTTTCAGTCATTACATAAGCTTCCTGGAAAATTTGAAATGCCCCAATCGTACTGGTTATTAAATCAAAAAAGATAACGGGAGAGATCATTGGAAGAGTAATATAACGGAACTTTTGAAAGGCAGTTGCCCCTTCAATCTCTGCTGCTTCATACATTTGCTGTGAAACACCCTGAAGGCTGGCAAGATACAAAAGCATACCTCCGCCAACACTCCACATTTTCATTAACAGTAAGGCAGGCTTTGTCCATTTAGGATCAAAAAGCCATGCTGGACCTTCAATTCCAAACCAGCCCAAAAACGTATTTACCAGACCAGCCGACGGACTTAAAAGCTGCATCCATAGAAAGTAAACAGCAACACCAGATAAAACCGCAGGCAAATAGTAGATCGTACGGAATATTTTCATCCCATACACCTTCTGATTTAAAAGAACAGCTAGAATGATTGCTCCTGCTGTTGTAAGAGGAACAGAAAAAATCACATAATACAAAGTGTTCCATAAGGAAGTCCAAAAAAGTGTATCTACAGTAAACATCTGTTTATAATTATCAAGCCCAATAAAATTCATTGTTGAGGTAATGTTATAATCTGTAAAGCTCGCTGCTAGCGAAAAAAGCAAAGGCCCGAGCGTTAATCCAAGGAACCCGATTATCCAGGGGCTAATAAATAGATAACCCCATATGTTTTCTCTCATTTTCTTGGAGAGGCCTTTTTTGGCGATGGTAGGGGTATTTGCTGCTGTGGAAGTTTTTTCGATGTATTTATCTTCGAGTACATTTACTGATTGAGAAGGTTTCATTCCCCTTTTCCCCTTTCTTAGACCTTTAAGTAAAGAGAGAAGGCACCCCTTCTCTCTTTAACTTACTTTTTCATTTTTTTAACGTCTTCTTCTGCTTGTTTTAAAGCCTTTTCTGGAGAGGTTTTTCCAAGCATAACGTTGTCTATATACGGATTAATTCGATTTTGATAATCTGGATATTCAACTGGAGTAGGAAAAAGGTTTGTTACTTTCAAATTGTCTACTGACATCTGATAAACATCCTTCGCTTGACCAGAAAGTTCGTTGGCAGCAGCTTCTGCGCCCTTTTTGTTTGCAACATTGTCATAGTTCTTCAAAGCCCAGTATTTCTGTGCTTTTTCACCTGTCAGGTACTTAATAAACTCCATAGCTTCTTTTGGATGCTTTGCTCCCTTTGGCACTTCTGCAACGAATCCGCCGCCATCCGCCCAATGTTTACTTTGTTCATCATAAGCAGGGATTTGAGCTACACCAAAGTCCATGTTTTTACCATAATCACGAATTTGAGTATAGAATGTGCCGACATCAGCCCACATTGCTACTTTACCAGCAATAAATGGATTAGCCTGCTGGCTTCCAAAATCCGCCTGGAAGGATTGAACCGTTTTATCTCCTAAACGGTCTTTCCAGCCCTGAAGCCACTCTAAAGCCTTTACTTTTTGCGGTGTATTAATGTTTAACTTACCATTATCAATAAAGCCCTTTCCGCCATCAGCACTTGCCATCCAAGATGAAGCACCGATACTTCCCCATAATGGATAAAACCCAATTCGTTCATATCGATTGCCGTTTTTCTTGTCCAGCTTTTTAGCGTATTCCTCAAGCTCTTTCCAAGTTTGTGGCGGCTTATTAGGATCAAGTCCTGCTTCTTTAAAAGCTGTTTTGTTATAGAAGAGTAATCTGGTATCAGTATTAAAAGGTATTCCATAAGGCTTGTCCTTATAAAGAACGGTTTGCCATAAGTGCGGATAGAATTGATTCTTGAACGAATCATCTACATATTTACTTAAATCCTCTGCCTGGTTGTTTTTCGCGCGCTGTGCAACAGTATTGATGTCATTAATAACTACATCAGCAGGATTTCCTGCAGCAACTGATGCCAAATTCTTTGTCCAAATATCGCCCCAAGGTAAGAATGTATGTTTTACTACAATTTTATCCTGTGAATTATTGAAATCCTTTACGATTTTATCAATAATTGGTCTGCGTGTTTCTGAGCCCCAGAATGACCAGAAATTAACGACGGTTTTTCCGTCTTTAGTCTTTGCCTCGGCTTGATTTGCTTGTCCCCCTGAAGAACATCCAGCCAGCAGGCTGATAATAAAGAAAATTGAAATAAATAAAACTAGTCCCCTTTTCATGGTTCCTGTTTCCTCCCTAAAAAGTAATTATCTATTTGACAATGTTTAAATACCCGTCGATATGACAAATAAACCATTAAACCTACAAATTTTTTAAAAGTTATCAACGGATATTACATTTTTATCAATATTAGGTAAAATCTGTTTAAATGTAAAAAAGGCAGGGTATTTATATCCTGCCTCTTTCCTTTACCCTATTACCATCTAAAGCAAGCTGCGCCAACAATAATTAATAGAATAAACAGTACTACGATTAAGGCAAATCCGCCACCGTAGCCAACTCCACCGCCATAACCATAACCGCAGCATCCGCCGCCAAATCCATAACCATACATATTTATTTACCTCCTTTATATTTTAATACCAACCGCCGTAGCCCCAAGAAGCACCAATAATAATTAAAAGAATAAACAGTACCACTAAAAGGGCAAATCCGCCGCCGTAGCCGTGAGCGCCACCAGACATTTTCATTACCTCCTTATTTAAAGTCTATATATCCTATTCAGGTTAAAGAAAATGTGCTATAGCCGGTTATATAAAATAGTGAAAACGCCCAATTCGTTGGCATTTTAATGAGTTCCCTTAACGTAAGACATGTGATTGGAAAGACTAGAAATCATATTTTACAGAAATAAAAAAACGCCCCCCGGCCAGGAAGCGTTCGTTTACAGCTTAAAGTTGAATCGTATGATGTTTACTTTAATTAATGCCTCGATCAAAATAACAATGGCCGGACCTGCAAACAAACCAATAAAGCCAAGCAATTTAAAGCCTATATAAAAACTGATTAGCGCAGATAACGGTGAAATGCCAAGGTTCGTTGCATACATTTTCGGCTCGATAATCCTTCTGACGATCGTTATTACCAAAAAGAGAATGATCAGACCAATTCCTAAAAATTTCTGATCCTGCAGAAGAGAAATAATTGCCCAGGGAACAAGTACAGAGCCTGTCCCAAGAATGGGAAGAATATCGACGATTACTATTAATAAAGCAATCAAAGCAGTATATTTAACTCCAAGAATCGCCAAACCTATCAATGCCAAAATGAAAGTGAGAAGACTTAAAAAGATGTGTGTCTTGATCAATCCTAACCCAGCCATTGTAAGCTGGTTAATGACAATGGACAGCTTTTCCTTTGTCTGCGGGGTAAGATGGGCTTTCACTTTTTCTTTTATATTTGGCAGCTCAAGACTGAAAAGAAAAAGAGCAATCATATATACAAGAAGTTCAATCAAAAATCCGGGAATCCCAGTTAAAAAGTGGATTAAAAACTGAACGGTTGCCTGTAAGAAGGAATCAAGAGAATTAATCGCATTATTTATTGAATTTTCAACAGAATCAATTGCATCGGGCGGAAGTGTTTTAGAATAAGACTCCCATTTTTTGATTAAAGGTTTTATCGCGGTAGAATAAAGATCTTTTACATACGTTGGTGTTTTTTCAGAAAGCCTAAGGGCCTGCTGAAAAAGCAGCAAAAACAAATTATAGCCAATAACGGTGATACCCAGTAAATAGGTAATAAAGGAAGCGAGTACAGATTTAACTCTGCTCAAATTCAACTTACGCTGATAATAGTTAACAAGCCCTTCCAGCAAAATTGCTGTTAAAAAAGCAAATATTAACGGAAGACTATACGGAACAAAAAAGATAACCCCCGCCACGACTGCCAGTATAATAATCCATTTTTTCCACATAATATTCTCTCCTACAAAGCTATTCGGCCCTAAACAGAGTGCAGCAAACATGTGTTTATTATATCTTTTTAAATGCTTGAATGCTAAGTTTTTGACAATTTAAAATTCTGACTTTATTATTCATTAAAATAGACATGCCCGGTGCGGAACGAAACTATTTCTATTTTTACACTGATCGGAGTGGTGCAATTGAGAAGAAATAAAAGATACGGATCCATCTTTTTAGGTTCTTTTTCAAGGGGAATTTATAAAAAGGGAAAATCAAAATTTCCAGTACATCCCTTTTTAAAAATTGGCCACAGAGGCTCTGCTGGTTATTGTCCGGAGAATACCATAGCTTCATTCGATCATGCAATTGAACTAGGAGCTGAGTTTCTTGAATTGGATATCCATTTGACGAAGGATGGAAAGCTTGCTGTTATTCATGATTCTTCCGTGAATCGAACCACTAACGCCAAGGGTAAGGTTTCCGACTTTACAATGAACGAATTAAAAAACTTGGATGCCGGCAGCTGGTTTCATACCAGGTTTGCTGGTGAAAGTATCCCTGAGCTTCGGGATATTTTAGAAAGATACAGTGAACAAGCCGGTCTGTTAATCGAAATAAAAAAACCCTTTCAATATCCCGGTATAACAGAAGTACTTTCGGAACAGTTCAAAAGGTATACCTCCGATAAATGCAGGTTTATCGTCCAATCCTTTGACCGCCAAGCCATTCAACATTTTCATTCTTTGTGTCCTTCTATTCCAGTCGGTGTTCTGATAAAAAATTCTTTCCGTGGAATTACTGAAACTGAGCTAATGGAAATATCTAAATATGCTTCGTATGTAAACCCAAAAATCACTATAGTCAATCGGTATCTTGCTGAAATAATCCATAGTCTTGGAATGAAAATGCTTGTATGGAACATAAATAATAAGCGTGAAGCGATCAAAATGAACTTGCTAAAAGCCGATGGGATTATCAGCGACTATCCGGATTTGCTTTAATTTCTTATAATGTAAAAGAAAAGCGCAAGCGCCCGTTCAGCGACGTATGGCCATTTGAAGAAAGGCTAAGATCGCCACTTCCTGTGGCAACGCCTTTCTGACCCGCGTCCTGCGCGCCTCCACTTCGACTGAGATAAAGGATAATGAAATGCTGAAGTGTCTTGACTAGGGGCGACAAGCATAAGACGAGCCGGCGAGAAGGTTGTTCTTTAACCTTCAGACGGATTGGCTTATGACCTCGAGCCCCTAGACACTGAAGCTGGACAACACGAAATGCAAAGCATTTCGATGTTGACTTATCGTAGGGAGAAGTGGGATGGACACTAGCTGCACCAAGTATCACCTAAAGGTCATACTTGACGCAAGATACTCAAGGAAGCCTTACCGAGATGAAAACTCGCTGGGCGCTGGAGCTAGACAATTTAAAAGGTAAAACTTTATATTTCTTAACCATAAACAACAGCAGCTGTCTCCACGACAGCTGCCGTTTTATTATGATCTCTTTTCCGATTAGCTTTAGTAGAGCTTACACTTTTCAAAAAAAAGATTAATTGATTTCCTTCCTAGACTTCCGCTTGAATCTTTATCTTCTATTATAAAGATTGATTCAGAGTTTCCTACTCTCTTCTAGCCATTTCTTTAATTTTATGATTTGTCAGATATGCTTCACCGTAACCGAAAATGGTATCCGCCTCATTTAAAAATTCTTTTTTAAGAATTTTTGCTAAAAAACATTTAGCCACATTCAGGATCAGTAGTAATTCTATTATTTTTGTTTTTTTTGAAAAAATGGCGGGTATATAAAAACTAGTGAGGTGATATTCAAATGGAAAAAGGCAAAAAGGAACGATATATGGCCAATCCGCCAAAAGACATGGACAATCCAGAGCAATATCCGACAGATAAAGAAAGCCTATTTGATAAATTTGAAAGTGAACAAAATGTAGATCCCATTCCAATGGAGGATTTAAGGGAAGAACAAATTGAAGAAAAAGAAGAGCATGTGTCTAAGCATACTTCTTCAAGTGATAAAAAATACAAAACAGGTATGTAATTACAACTTCAAGGAGGCATTTATCATGGAACAAAAACAAAACGATAATCAAAATAATTCAGTGGAACAAAATTTAAAGAACCAGCAAAATCAGGATATCGAGCCAGAACGGGATCCTAAAAAACCTCAGGAAGAATGCGATAATAAATAAAAGAAAAAGGGCATATGGCCCTTTTTCTTTTGGTCTTTGTTAATCAGGATTTTTTGTATTTATTACTTTTTTATATTCGTTAAATAACTCTTTGTCCGGATGCCGGATCTTCTTATTCTTGCGGTTACATTTACTTTAATTTCAGCATTTTTAAAATAGTGTTCCCAATTATTTTCAATCTTTTTATAGTCTTTATAGTCCTGCTGCCTTACTTTTTCACCAAATCCAAAAATGTCCAGACCATACTGTTTCTGCACCTTGGTAATAGTGTTCAACAAATTCTTTTTAATTGTCTTTTCCAGCATGTCTTCATATTTTTTATATACTTCAATCTTAACCAAATCTGCGGCACATTGAGTCCCGTTAAGATACGCTTCAGCCCTGACGCTGACAGTAATCCTTGCTTTACCATTCTCCAGATAACCCTCAACTTTAGTAGCGTTATCATATACCCTTGCATCAAAATAATGATTTTTTTTACATGGAACGGTTAAGGAGGTATGCTTTAATTTATCCTCTATCCATATATAATTTCTTGTATCATTTAAATTTAAAAATCCTTTTAATTTTTGAGATTTAAAAATGGCCATCGAATCAAGAGTAACAAGGGCATCTGGGGTAACCTTTTGCATATTCTCAATACTCTTACCTTTTTGGGGGTTGCCCTTAATCGTAACTGTAGCCATTACAGGTTCGCGTCCTGTGGAAGTGAGGGCTTCAATCATATCATTTAAACGAACATCAGGGTCACCGCCCCAATTTTTTACCATCGAATCAAGCTGGGCATGTAACTTAAGGGGGGATGATTTTTGGAATTGGTAAGTTACTCTTAAAATGTCTGATGCTTTAACACCTTTGGCAATAAGGATATTAAAATCATCCCGTATCTCTCGGTCTCTTTCCAAGAAGTCAAGAAAATCAAGCATTCCTTTTTTCGCAATTTCCTCACTAATAATGAAGGTTTTCATATGCGAGTAGATTAAATTCCTAGAAAAAGCAACATTCATCTTTTGGGCTAAGCCTTCCATTGAGTCTCCTTCCAAACCGTAGACAGTGGATGGGGCAAAGCCACTTGCGGTCTTGTTATTAAGCTCCTGTGCATTAACAGCTTCTATAGTGAGAATATATTTTCCCTTTTCTCCCTTGTCTACTGCCATTCCTGTTACTACAGATATTGTTGAGAGTTCTCGCTGGTCCCAGCAGCCTGCTAATAAAAAAACAGATAGAAAGGCTGCCGCAATTCCATATTTTCGGGCCCTCATTATCCTATTCTCCCTTCATTGGAGGCGGTGAAGGACTTGCGGTTGGTTTTGCTTTTTGGCCTTTTTCCGTTTCCATGTATTTTGGCCTCTTACTCATAGCCCAGTATGGAAAGCGAATAAAGACATCCTTTTGATCTTCCAATATGAATGGGGCTAAAGGTGAAAGGTACGGTATCCCAAATGACCGAAGCGAGCAGAGATGGGCAACCATTAAAATCAACATCAGGAATACACCGTACAGACCAAGACATGCTGCGGAAATAATCAGCATAAACCGGATCAGCCTTGAGGCGGAGGAAAAGCTATAAACGGGAGAAACAAAATTTGCAATGGCAGTTATTGCCATAATAATAATCATGATATTTGATATGATCCCTGCTTCAGCTGCAGCCTGTCCAATAACAAGCGCTCCTACAATGGACACCATTTGCCCTACAGCTTTTGGCATTCGTATGCCTGCCTCCCGAAGAATTTCAAAGGTTATTTCCATTAAAAGCACCTCAACTACGCCTGGAAAAGGGACACCTTCCCGCTGGGCAATGATACTCAGCAACAGGCTGGTTGGAAGCAATTCCTGATGATAAGTTAATACTCCAACATAAACAGAAGGAGTAATAAGAGCAATCATAAAGGAAAGATAACGAATAAACCTTAAGAATGAGCCTAAATATAATGGCTGATAAAAATCCTCCGATATCTCGAAAAAGTTTACAAACACGGCTGGAACTATAAGTGCGAAAGGACTTCCATCTACCAGAATGACTATTTTCCCGTCCATTATATTCGCAGCTGCACTATCCGGCCGTTCGGTGTTTAAGGCCAATGGAAAAAATGTAAAAGTCTTATCAGTTATGAGCTCCTCGATATTGCCTGAATCAAAAATCGCACTCACTTGTATATCATTTAACCTATCCTTTAATTCCTTTAGAACAGTTTGATTTACAATGCCATCCATATAGCCTATATATACAACGGTTTGGGTGTCCTTACCGATGGTGAATTTTTCAAATGTTAGATTAGAACTTTTAATTCTTCTTCTAATAAGGGTTATATTAGTAGATATAGCCTCGATAAAGCTGTCTTTTGGTCCTCTTATTACTGTCTGTGTGCTTGGTTCCGTTAAGGCTCTTTTTTCAGCATTTGACATTTTAATAGCTATTGCTTCAAAAAGTCCCTCTATTACAATAACTATGCTTCCATTTAGAACTGCTTCTGAAACGGTCTTTTCATCGTCCAGAATTTTACATTTAATTCCTCCAAATATTTCTTGGGCATATGAACAAAATTCATCAATTGTTTGAAACTGTTGTATATTCCTGTTATTAACAAACAATTTGCTGGTTGTTTTGACCATTTCCTTCTTATTAATCATGCTTTCCAGATAAAAAAGAATACCGGCCTTACCATTAATAACTCCCTCAATTACCCGAAAATCAAAAGATTTACCAAACATACTTGATAAGGTTTTCTTCCAGCTATGCAGGCTGTTGGCTAGTTCCGGTATTACCATTTCCTTGCCCTCTTTTATTTCTCCAATTTTTTTAAGAGCCCGGGTTTTTCTTAGCCTTCTGATTGGAGCCATAATTCCACCCCGTTTTATTTTTTTTACCTTTCCTTTGCTTCCATAAAAGGATAACCAGCATTACAGCTGGGACTCCGAATTGGAGGGGTAAATGAAGAAAGTAAGGGACCAATTTTAACCCTTCCTGAAGATGGTCGGCAAAGTTTACAGATATTAACACCGAATAAAACGCAACCAGCATCGCACAGGGAATGGAAAAGTAACGGAAAGGTTTCTTATATATATATTCCAATCCTTTTAATGCCCCATATAAAAAAACAGAGCCCTTTACTAAAATCCCTAGCATCATAATAAAAACAACAATCGCATCAATTCTTTCTATAAAGTTGCCGATGGCTACCTCCCTTGCTGTACTAAGCAAGGGGAAATTAGAACGAAGAATTCCATCGACACCAAGCGTTACAATCATTAATATCGATGAAAAAACCAGGAGAAACGATGCAACCCCGACTCCTATTAACGATGCCTTTCGTCCTTTTTTAGTATCAGTTACATTTAATAAGATAACTGTAAAAACAATTAATTCCCCAAAAGGAAATGTCAGCAGACCAGGGAACAATGATTTCAAAATAGGCTTAAATCCTTCCCCCAGAACCGGAAGTAATCTTGTCACTTCAATATTCCCACTTACCAGCAGAAAAATGGTTAACAAAAATATAAAACCAAATAAATAAGGGGTGAAAATTTCCGATGTTCGGGCTAAAACCTCCAACCCAAGGTACAAAATATATCCTATAACAAAGCAAATGGTCAGTGAAATGATTTCAATCGGGGTATTAGGCATGATGGCTGATGCCATTAATTCACCAAAATCTCTAATAACCCTGCCGGAATTGTACAAAAAATAAACAATATATCCATGGGAGAGAAGAATTGCGAACTTCCTTCCAAAACAGAACTCCAACAGCTCGTAAAGTGTTTTCCCCGGGAGCCGGTTCATTAAAAACCAATAAAACAGGATAATGCCACTGCCAATTAAAGATGCAATTAATATTGCGATCCACGCGTCATTTTTCGCTTCTGTGCCAATCCCAATTACGATTGCACTCCCTAGAAGAAAGTTAATCAGCAAAGCTTCGAGTTGTGTAAGTGAAATATTTTCTTTAAGCATTAATTTTTATTCCCCTTTGCCTGATTACCCTTTTTCTTATTCCGATAGAGTCTGATATCCGTCACGATACAAAAGGCAAGACCGATAAGCAGGCTGCTTATAAGATAAGCCATATCCAAGCTAATCTCGGTGAAAAGAAGATATTTCAGCCCCTCCCAAATAGAGTAATGGTATAGAGCCGAATCAAATAAAGCAGTCAGAACCCATAAAGATGCAAAGGTAAGAAAGTATGATAAGGTAATCATAGAAACACCTATATTTTAGTGGATTTTTCATTATCTCTCCTATCTTTCCAATCCCTTCCGGATTTTATCCCGCCGATTGACCTAAATAAAAAAACCTCCCGACAGGAAGGTTTATAGCAGATTTATTTAATATTATGCAGCTTGCATTTATCATAGAGAGTAGTTTTACTAATTTGCAAAAGTCTTGCAGCTTCCACCTTATTTCCCCCGGAAGCATTTATGGCCCGTAAAATGGTATTTTTCTCAGCTATTGCAATTTCTTCTTTTAAAGACTTTATTTCTTCCTTTTTTTCAACACTGAAAGAAACAACTGAATTTTTAAATCCCTGCTGGCCTGGATCTATATCTCTTAGGTAGAGTGGAAGGTGAAAAATATCTATCATTTTTCCATCCAGGACATTTAACGCACGTTCAAGAACGTTTTCCAATTCACGTATATTACCCGGCCAGGAATGAAGCTTAAGCCTTTCTGAGGCTTTTTCTGAAAGCTCGATTCCCCCCCGATTGAATTTTTTCTCAAGCTTTTTTAAAAGACTAAGAGCTATGGGAACAATATCTTCTATTCTTTTCCTTAGAGAAGGAATCTCGATTTTTATAACATTTAACCGGTAATATAAATCAGAGCGAAATTTCCCCTCCAGAACCAATTTCTCTAAATCCCGGTGTGTAGCTGCAATAACCCTCACATCGATGGGGATTGTTTTTTGACTGCCAATTCTCTGAATTTCCTTCTCCTGCAGGACTCTTAAAAGCTTGCTCTGCATGGCCAGCGGCATATCACCGATTTCATCAAGAAAAATAGTTCCATAGTTAGCCACATATAATTGTCCTTTTTTTCCGCCCTTCTTGGCTCCTGTAAAAGCACCTTCTTCATAACCAAATAATTCCGACTCCAATAAATGATCGGGGATTGACGCACAATTGATTGGTACAAAAGGAAATGCAGCACGTGTACTATTATTGTGGATAGCATGGGCAAAGAGTTCCTTTCCAGTTCCTGATTCTCCTAATAGAAGAACACCTGACTGGCTTACAGAAATTCTCTCGGCAAATTGCTTTACAGCAATAAAGGATGGACTGTTTCCGACAATATCATCGAAACTGTACTTACTCTTAAGCTCACTCTCGAACTTTGTTTTATAAAATTTCAATTCCTGAAGAAGTGGCTGAATTTTTCTGTTATAATCCCGCCATTCTTCAGGACTTCGAAACATTACGGTTCCAAAAGCACCTACAAGTTCCCCGTCAACAATCAAGGGATATCGATTCGCTATCATTTCACTTCCTTTTATGGCCTGAACCGAAGCCACTTCTGCCTGTCCAGTCCGTGCGACGATATGCATCCTAGTGTTTTCTATAACTTCCCCCACATAACGTCCTGTTGCATATTCAACAGATGTACCAAGGAAATCACAATAGGGGTCGCTGATGTAACGGATAACTCCATCACGGTCAACAACCACAATTCTTTCAGCTGAGAGACTAATAATTTGTTCTATCCATTCATACGGGATATGGTCGATACCTAATTTCATAGCAATATCCCCTTTACGCGTTCAAATTATAACCATTATATCAGAGGTATATGGGATAAGCCGATAAAATTTTTAATCTTCTAAAAATAAAAGGACCCCCTTTGATTGGGATCCTCTCGTTTATTAAAGTTACTGAACAGTATAACCTCCGTCTAAAACGACAGCCTGCCCAGTCACTCCTCTGGCTTTATCGCTGGCAAGAAACACGGCATAATCAGCAATTTCATTGACAGACAATAGCCTCTTTTGTGGAATTAAAGGATAAAGAACTTCACCCAAAACGCTTTCCAATGCTACATTTCTAGTCGCGGCAAGATCCTTCATTTGGTTTCGAACAAGTGGTGTATCGACATACCCTGGGCAAAGAGCGTTGACTGTTACGCCATGCTCTGCACCTTCAAGAGCTGCCACCTTGGTCAAACCGATTACTCCATGTTTCGCACTATTATATGCTGCTTTTCCAGCAAATCCAATTAGACCGTTTATAGATGCCATATTGATGATTCTTCCATACCCTTGCTTTTTCATAATTGGAAAAACAGTTTTTATTCCAATGAAAGGAGCTGTAAGCATGACATTAATCAATAATTTAAATTTCTCAGTAGGAAAATCCTCTATTGGTGAAACATATTGAAGGCCAGCATTATTCACAAGAATATCGAGACTACCATATACCTGATGAGCATACTCAAGACTGCTTTTAAACTCGGTTTCATCTGTAACATCACAAGGAGCAGAAAGAGCATCATATCCATGCTCTTTTAATTCCTCTGCTGCTTTTTCACTGCTTTCTTTATTTAAATCAGAAATAACCACCTTTGCGCCTTCATTTGCAAATGACTTAGCTACTTCCAGGCCAATTCCACTTCCGGAACCGGTAATAAAAGCTACTTTTCCTTCTAGCAATTTACCCATACTTTTTCTTCCTCTCTTAATCAATGTTTAGATTTGCTAACCGACTGCCAGTGATTGTAATCTCACTGTTAGTCTGTTGTTACACAATTCCAAACAATGAATACAGAGCAATAATGAAGAAAACAGAAACTGTTTTAATAACCGTAATGGCAAAAATATCTTTATAAGATTGCCTATGTGTAAGACCAGTTACCGCTAGTAACGTGATAACAGCACCATTGTGCGGAAGTGAGTCCATACCACCTGATGCCATAGAGATAACCCGGTGCATAACCTCTGGAGGAATATTGGCTGCTTGGATTGCCTGATTATATTTTTCAGACATTGCGCTTAATGCAATACCCATACCGCCTGAAGCAGAGCCTGTAATACCTGCCAAAGTAGTTGTAGTAACAGCACCGTTCACTAGCGGGTCAGAAAAAGTTCCGGAAATTCCGTCACTAACCGTTTTAAAACCAGGAAGTGAGGCAATAACCCCTCCAAATCCATATTCTGATCCTGTGTTCATAGTTGCAAGGAGTGCGCCTCCGATACTTAAATTAAGACCTTCTTTGAAATTAGCTTTTACCCGTTTCCAATCGTATGCCATGGTAGCAAAAATACCTACCACTAACGCCAATTCTACTGCCCAGATTGCAGCCACTGCTGGAACATCAACAGCATAGGTTTTTAATCCGATTGCTGAGAAATCAAAGCCATTAGGATACCATTTTGGAATATAGGTTACGAATACTTTATTCATAACGCCTACTAGTATTAGTGGAACAAAGGCCATGATTTGTTTGCCAAGAGATTGCTGGGTCGAAAAGTCAGGAACTGTCTCCCCTTTTTGTATAGCTGCCTGGCTATCTGCAGCCGCCGCAGTTTCAGTTCCAAATCCAAAATAGCCTTCTCCAGCTTTTTCTGCCTTCTTGCGTCTTGATTCTAGATATAAATAACCAATGAGAAATACAAAAACTCCTCCTAAAATACCCAATACAGGAGCTGCATATATATCCGTTTTAAAGAAAGCAATCGGTATTACGTTTTGAATTTGCGGAGTGCCCGGCAATGCATCCATTGTAAAGGTAAAGGCTCCCAATGCAATAGTTCCCGGAATAAGTCGTTTAGGAATATTTGCTTCTCTAAACAAGTGTGCAGCAAAAGGATAAACAGCAAATACAACAACGAATAAACTTACTCCGCTATATGTCAAGATGGCTCCCAAAAGAACGATAGCCAAAACGGCTCTCTTTGCACCAATCGCTTTTACGATTGTTTTAGCAATTGATTCCGCAAGTCCTGACATCTCAACTACCTTACCAAAGATTGCACCTAATAAAAATACAGGAAAATAAGATTGAATAAAGCCGACCATCTTAACCATGAATACCCCAGAAAAGAATGGCAGAACGTAACCTGGCTGTGTTAATAAAACAGCAAAAAGTGCACATAGTGGAGCAAATAAAATAACAGAAAATCCGCGATACGCCACAAACATTAAAAGTCCTAACGCCAATAAAATTACAATTAAATCCATTTAAATCCCCCTTAATCGTTCTTTACCTCTTACAGAGTAATAGTAAGCGTTTACAAAACTTCTCAAACCTTCCCCCTTTCTTAACTGCTTACATTAGTTTAGTTGCAAGATTCGTGCCAAGATATTTATATCTTCCTAATTATCAAAAAAATCAATCTACTTGTAGGGTGCTTCCATATGTTTTCCTTTTATTAAACTTCTTTTTCAAGACAATATAATCCGATTATCCGGAAAAGTCTGGCTAACCAGTCCGGCTATCCGGAAAAATTCCGTCCGAACGGAATTTTATTTTTCTTCTATATAATTGGAAACTTCTAGTAGATTTAAATCCAAATCTCTAAAATATATAGTAACTTTTTTTCACCAGAGATCCAGTCGTTCAATTGGTCCTTCTTCAATTATAATCTCGTGCTCTCCTATTTCTTTTAAAACCTGATTAATGGGAGTTTCCTAAATAAAACATAAATCAGAAGAACCAGGAGTCGGCATATTTGCCTTTGGTTCAAATTCATTTCCCCAGAGATGAAGATTAATCTTTTGATTTCCAAATTTAGAAGCCTTTCGGTTATCACCGAATGTAATAATTTCCATTCCCTTAATAGTTGAATAGAAGCTGCAGGTTTTTTCAATGTCCTTTACGGTCAAAACCCACGGTAATTCCCCTTTATCCTTTCTAAGAATAATCTTTAAAATGCTGTCTATAAAAATTTTGGATTATCAAATTTTCAATCCAGAACATTCGATCATTGTCCTATTCTTTTTATTCAAAGAATATTTTTGGCTGGCAGGAAATATTTATAAAAGAAACAAGCTTAAAGTAAATGGGGATTTTAAAGGAGAGATATGCGGTGCTGATTGCTAAAATTGTTGTATCCCTTGGATTGTTATATACTTCATTTTCATTCTTATTTAATCAATTCAATTCCAGATCACCACTTAAAAAGGTCTCATTTAATCTATTAGTACTTATCGGTTCCATTCCCCTTATCTATGCTCTTTATTGTGAGAGAATGAATAATAAATCATTAATGAATCTGGATATTGGCATAGCCTTTAATATTACCTGGATCGTCACCTTCATTTCTCTAATTTTTGGAATTACTATTATTTTAGTCAATAAACGTTAATTTATTTCAGTTTAATGAAAGCTAGGTGATTGCCATCCTTATAAAAATCGTTACTGTATTCCTTGGAAGTCTATTAATTGGAACAGGTATCAATGGCTTTTTAATCCCTCACCATTTATTGGATGGCGGGATTGTTGGACTTGCCCTAATTATCCATTACCAATACAGTATCCAGGTCGGATTGTGTATGATTTTGCTTAGCCTCCCCCTTTGTTTATTTGCATGGTTTGTGAGTCGCCATTTACTCTATACCAGCCTGCTAGGTCTTGTAGTTTCCTCCACTTTTATTGATTCATTGGCACCCTTGCAGCACTTTTTTTTACTTCCTATTTTACTGAGTTCAGTTTTGGGAGGCTCTATCATCGGATTGGGAATTGGACTGATGCTCCGATATGAGGCAAGTACGGGAGGAACCGATTTATTAGCTTACATAATATCTAAGTCTTCCCCCATCAATATCGGTCTTATGATATTTCTCCTTGATGGTTTTGTAGCCTTATTAGGATATAACATACTGGGATTAAAAAGCTTTCTCTATTCAGCGTTAACCATACTAATAGTAGGCGTAGTAACCTCCAGTTTTACAAAGGTTCAATACCGGAAATCTAATTTTTATTGGAGAGGTTTCCCACTGATTTAACTTGAAGGGGAACTTTGTCCTTTTGATGTTGATATGAGCATTTTTCGACTTCACTTTTTTTTAACCTCAAATTGATATTAGTGGAGGCTGGTAACATCACTTTTTCTCCTTATTAGAACCAAAGTGATAATAGTGGGGACTGGTAACATCACTTTTTCTCTTTTTTAAAACCAAAGTGATGTTATTGAAGATTAGTAACATCACTTTTTCTCTTTTTTAGAACCAAAGTGATGTTATTGAAGATTGGTAACATCACATTTTCTCCTTATTAGAACCAAAATGATGTTATTGAAGATTAGTAACATCACATTTTCTCTTTTTTAGAACCAAAGTGATGTCATTGAAGATTGGTAACATCACAATTCCTCCTTTTTTAAATCAATTGGATGTCAAGGAACATTGACAGGTAAGTTTTAAAAAAACTTGGAATTCGCCAAGTCCTTTGCGGATACCTTAGTTGTGCTTATCACGCTCAAAACGGCACATCGTGTGCCTTTCGCCTGACTAGGACATCCTCGGAAAAGCTAGTGCTTTTCCTTCGTGCGATGATATTGCTGACGAAGCCTTCCTTATCCTGTCCATCGTGCGTTCAGAAGTTAGGGAAATAAATTCTGATTAGCCAAGCAAAAAACTCTGTCCTGGAAGGGACAGAGTCTCGATTATTTGGGTATTTTTAATTAAGGGGTAACACTATACCCAATAGCACGTTTCCCAATATCTTTACGATAAAATGCTTCAGAACAGCTTATTTTCTTCATTTCTCCGTATACCTTTTCCTGTGCCTCGGCAATTGTGTTTCCTTTAGACCCAACGAGAAGGATGCGCCCTCCATTTGAGGTCCACTGTCCCGCGTCTGATTTTCCGGTCCCAGCATGGAATAGATAAGTACTTTCATGAAGTGAGTTCAAGCCATTAATGATTTTGCCATTCTCATAGGCTTCCGGATAACCTCCAGATGCCAGTACAACGCCAACCATTGCTTCCTCATGCCACTCAATCTCAGGAACTTTTCCTTCCAAAATATCAAGAATTATTTCTGCGAGATCGGACTTCATTCTAGGGAGAACTACCTGTGTTTCAGGATCTCCAAATCGCGCATTAAATTCAATCACTTTTGGTCCGTGCTCTGTTTTTATCAGGCCTGCAAAAAGGACTCCGCAAAAGCTTTTCCCTTCCTTAACCATGGCAGCAGCGGCTGGTATTAAAATGGTTTCCACAGCTTCAGCAATGGTTTGTTCACCAATTTGAGGTACTGGCGAATACGCACCCATTCCACCAGTATTTGGTCCCAGGTCATTGTCATATACGCGCTTATGATCCTGAGCTATTTGCAATGGGATAACTGTTTCTCCATTGATGAAGGCCATAAAGGAAAACTCTTCTCCCTGTAAAAACTCTTCAATTACAACCTTATCCGCAGAAGAACCAAATCTTTTATCCAGCATCATCTCTGTCAGACTGTCCAAAGCTTCTTCCAATGTAAAAGCAACAGATACACCTTTTCCTGCCGCCACGCCATCTGCTTTTATGACAATGGGAACTCCCTTTACTCTAATATATTCAGCCGCCTCTTCGTAATCAGTGAAGGTGCGGTAATCGGCAGTAGGGATTGTATAACGTTTCATTAAATCCTTTGCGAATCCTTTGCTTCCTTCTATCAGGGCTGCCTCTCGGCTCGGCCCAAAAACACGGAGACCTTCTGCGGAGAAACGATCGGCAAGGCCTTCTAGCAAAGGAACCTCCGGACCGATAATCGTTAATTCAACTTTATTTTTTTTAGCAAAATCTACAAGTTTGTTCTGTTCATTTTCCTGAATATTAACTGTCTCAGCCACATTCCTAATGCCTTCACTTCCAGGAGCACAATAAACAGTTTTCACCAATCTGCTTTCCTTTAGTTTCCTGCAAATCGCATGCTCACGGCCACCGCGGCCAATTACCAGCACATTCACAAACGGCACCTCCATGGCTATTTTAATGTCTAAAGTGTCGAATTCCGGTTAATACCATTGCAATACCATACTCGTCGGCTTTTTTGATGGAATCCTCATCCCGGATAGATCCGCCAGGCTGAATGATCGCTGTAATCCCGGCTTTTGCTGCAGCTTCTACTGTATCATCCATTGGGAAAAATGCATCGGATGCTATAACTGCTCCATTTGCTTTTTTACCTGCTTGTTCGAGGGCAATTTTTGCCGCACCGACACGGTTCATTTGGCCAGCGCCGATGCCGTAAGTCATGTCTTCTCCATTAACTACGATTGCATTAGACTTAACATGCTTCACCATTTTCCAGCCAAACTCTAAAGCCTTCCACTCAGCTTCAGTCGGTTCTCTTTTGGTTGCAACCTTGATTTCCGCATCCTTTATAGAGAATTCATCGTTATCCTGTACCAGAAGCCCGCCCTCGATAGATGTTAAGCGCATTTCTTTCTTCGGTTCACTCTCAAATGGAATAGCCAGCAGGCGGACATTCTTTTTCCCTTTTAGAATATCTAGAGCTTCCTCCGAGAATCCGGGAGCAATAATAATTTCAAGGAATATTTCGTGTAGTTTTGAAGCTGTTTCACGATCTACCTCACGATTTAATGCCACAATACCTCCAAAAATGGAAACAGGATCTGCTGCAAAAGCTTTAGTAAAGGCATCATAAATCGTTTTTCCCGTTCCCGCACCGCAAGGATTCATGTGTTTAACAGCCACTGCAGCAGGTTCAGAGAATTCCTTAATAATTTTAAGGGCCGCATCCGCATCATTAATATTATTGTAAGACAGTTCTTTTCCATGAAGCTGTATCGCATTAGCAATCGAAAAAGATGAGCCTAGCGGCTTTTGGTAGAAGGATGCTTTCTGGTGCGGATTCTCGCCATATCGCAGCCCCTGTTTCAATTCATATGTAACCGTTAATTTTTCAGGTGCTTCTGTAGAAGTTAATCCTGTCATATATTCAGCAATCAGAGCATCGTAAGCGGCAGTATGTCTGAAAACCTTCGCTGCTAATCTCTGTTTCGTTGCAGGCTGGACCTCTCCGTACTCATTCAGTTCACCTAATATTGAAGGGTAGTCAGCGGGATCAACTGTAACAGCTACATATTTATGGTTTTTAGCTGAAGCCCTAAGCATGGCAGGCCCGCCAATATCAATTTGTTCGATTGCCTGTTCAAAGGTTGTTCCTGGCACCTCAATCGTCTTTTTGAAAGGATAAAGATTTACACAAACAATCTGTATAGGAACAATTCCATGCTCGTTTAACTGCTCCTTATGGGATGGATCATCCGCCTTTGCCAGAAGCCCCCCGTGAATCATCGGATGAAGGGTTTTTACTCTGCCTTCCAAAATCTCCGGAAATCCAGTTATTTCGCTTACACTTTTAACGGAAATGCCATTCTCCTGAAGGGTTTTTTTAGTTCCGCCGGTAGAAAGTATTTCAAATCCAAGTTTTTCTAGACCAGCCGCAAATTCAATGATTCCTTCCTTATCCGATACGCTTATTAATGCACGTTTCTTCATCATGACACTCCTCTATTTTCTAGTTAGTAGTTTTTGTAAGGTTACAGGATAAAGCTGATGTTCGAGTCTATGTATTTTTTCCTGTAAGCTTTCCCGAGTTTCATTATACCCAATTTCTATTGTTTGCTGGGCGATAATGGGTCCGGTGTCCATTCCCGCATCAACAAAATGAATGGTAACACCGCTTCTGGATGCACCAGTTTCAAGTGCCTGGCCAATAGCATCCTTTCCGGGATAAGCCGGAAGTAAGGATGGATGGATATTAATAATCCTCTCCGGATATTCAGATAAAAGAGTTGGTCCTATCAATCTCATATATCCAGCCAAAATTAAGTACTCAATCCCTCTCTCTTTTAATTCCGTGAGAATCTCCCGTTCAAATTCTTCCTTAGAGCTATAGCTTTTTGCCGAAAAGACAAACTGGTCAATACCCATTTTTTGAGCACGTTTTATGGCCTGAGCCCCCGGTCGGTCACATACAAGCAGTTTTATTTCTGCCTGCAGTTTACCGGAAACGACTGCATCGGCAATTGCCTGAAAGTTGCTGCCGCTCCCTGACGCAAAGACTGCTACTTTTTTCATAGGAAGTCACCAATTTCTATGCCTTCGCCCGATTTAACTATTCCAATCTTATATACGGTTTCACCCTGTTCCTCCAGGTGTGATATTAGATTGGGTACATCTTCAGGAGCTGCCGCTATTACCATACCAATTCCCATATTAAAAATATTGTACATTTCAGACCTCTTTAGTTGTCCTCTTTGTTCTAGGAGATGAAAGATTGGGTGAATTGGCCATTGGCCTTCGTAAATTTTCGCTCCAAGACCATCCGGAAGCATGCGGGGGATATTTTCTATAAAACCGCCGCCTGTTATATGGGCCATTCCCTTAATGTTAAACTTTTCTAAAGCTGATAAAATTGGCTTTACATAAATTTTAGTAGGTGTTAGCAATTCAACTGCAAGAGTGCAGCCAAGTTCTTCAACCATACTGTTAAGATCAATTTGAGCGTCCTCAAGGAGAACTTTCCTCACAAGGGAGAATCCATTGCTATGAAGCCCGCTTGATGAAAGGCCGATTAGTACGTCTCCTTCTGTAATATCAGCACCAGTTATAATTTTTGATTTTTCACAGGCGCCTACAGCAAAGCCGGCAAGATCGTATTCCTCTATATCATACATTCCCGGCATTTCTGCCGTTTCTCCTCCAACGAGAGCACATCCTGCCTGGACGCAGCCTTCTGAAACTCCTTTAATAATCATTTCTATCTTTTCTGGGAGGGCTTTTCCGCATGCGATATAGTCTAGAAAATATAAGGGTTCGGCACCCTGAACCACAATATCATTCACACACATCGCAACAGCATCTATCCCTATGGTATCATGTCTGTCTGCCATAAATGCGAGCATGAGTTTAGTCCCGACGCCATCAGTACCCGAGACCAAAACGGGCTCCTTTAAATGAAGTGCAGAAAGGTCAAACATTCCTCCAAAACCCCCAAGGCCACCCATTAAGCCCGGGCGCCAGGTTGTTTTAACATGTTTTTTCATTCTTGAAACCGCCTCATAGCCTGCTTCAATATCTACTCCAGCCTGTTTATATGCGTTTGCCATTTTGTGACCTCCCGGATCCCTTTATTAACACTTTTGAAGAGGAACTCCCATTGTTTCTGGATAGATTTCTGTTGGATAGTTGCCTGTAAAACAAGCAAGGCACTGTCCGCATGAACTGCCCTCGCCTTGATGCCCGATTGCTTCAAGCATTCCTTCTACACCTAAAAAGGTTAAAGAGTCTGCTCCAATAATTTCCCGAAGCTCCTCAACTGAATGTCTCGAGGCGATTAGCTCTTCCTTTGTGGAGGTGTCAATTCCATAAAAACAAGGATTTTTAATAGGCGGTGAACTGATAACAACATGTACCTCTAATGCCCCTGCCTCTTTTAGCATGGAGACAATACGCCTGCTGGTAGTACCGCGGACAATAGAATCATCTACCATGATGACTCTTTTGCCCTCGACAACTCCCCTTACAGGAGAAAGTTTCATTTTTACCCCTTGCTCTCTCAGTGACTGAGATGGCTGGATAAAGGTTCTGCCTACATAACGGTTCTTAATTAGCCCCAATTCATAAGGAATTCCGGATGCTTCCGCATAGCCAATTGCGACTGAAATACTTGAATCCGGCACGCCGGTTACAACATCCCCTTCGATAGACACTTCTTTAGCAAGCCGTTTTCCAAGGTTCTTTCTGGCTGTATGGACATTTATCCCATGAATATTGCTGTCCGGCCTTGAAAAATAAATATATTCCATCGTACAAATAGCTCTCGTAGTGTTAATGGAGAAGAACTCTGATTTAATGCCTTCATCAGAAATAATCAACAGTTCACCAGGAATAACATCCCGAATAAACTCTGCACCAACAATATCAAAGGCACAGGTTTCTGAGGCAACCACATATGCGTCACCTAATTTACCTAAAGATAACGGACGCAGCCCGTTAGGATCCAGTGCCACAAGCATTTCTTTCTCCGTCATAATAAGAAATGCATAAGCACCCTTTAACATAGTAAGAGCGTTTTTAACTCTATCCTTTATTTCGTAAAAGCCGCTTCTTTTAATTAAATGTGCGAGAACTTCAGTGTCTGAACTGGTCTGAAAAATACTGCCCTGTGCTTCCAGCTGATGTTTTAAGGAAACTGCATTAACAAGGTTCCCATTATGGGCAAGGGCAAGGCTGCCACTTTGAGAACGGAACAGCAGCGGCTGGACATTTTCATAGCCGCTTCCGCCTGCCGTAGCATAGCGTACATGCCCTATACAAGCCTTTCCAGTTAATCCCTGAAGTGCCTCTTGAGTAAAAACCTCTGTCACAAGACCCTCATCTTTATAGCCTTTAAGCTGCTCCCCATCGGAAACTGCCATGCCTGTTCCTTCCTGTCCCCGGTGCTGCAGGCTGTGAAGTCCATAATATGTGATTTGAGCAGCATCGGGATGCCCCCAGATACCGAATATGCCGCATTCCTCATTCATACCCTTTATTTCAGCAAGCATGGGATAGCCCCTTTCCAGACTGTTTCAAGTTCTTTAACGTCAGCTTTAATCAGTTCCTCGTCTTCTGAGAAGATGGCAAGAGCTGCAGAGTCGTTTACTTCTCCAATCAATACACAACCCTCAATCATTGCCTCTACTTTTGATTGGTGTTCTTTTTTGACAGATAAAAGGTATCGTGATTGAGTTTCACTGAAAAGATTAGTGACAGGTTCCCCTTCAATCTGGACCTTCACACCAAGCCCATTTGTTCCCATTAAACATTCAGCCAGTGCAATAGACAAGCCGCCTTCTGAAAGATCATGTGCCGAGGAAACCAGTCCTGAACGGATCGCTGCTAGAATTTCGGACTGTCTTTGCTGTTCTATTTCCAAATTAATAGCTGGCGCCTTCCCATAAATCCTGCCGGCAGTAAGCTTTTGCAGCTCGCTTCCTCCAAATTCAGCTGCAGTTTCACCTATTAAATAAATAAGGTCCCCTGCATTTTTAAAGCTTTGAGTTGTTATATGATCAAGGTCCTCCACAAGGCCTACCATTCCAATAACGGGAGTTGGATAAACCGCTGTTCCATTTGTTTCATTATAAAGCGATACATTCCCTCCGATGACCGGAGTGGCAAGGGTACGGCATGCCTCACTGATTCCATCCGCTGCTTTTTCAATCTGCCAGAAAATTTCAGGTTTTTCCGGATTTCCGAAGTTCAGGCAGTCAGTAATCGCAAGCGGCTCTGCTCCGGAGCAGACGATATTCCTTGCTGCTTCAGCAACTGCTATTTTCCCTCCCATTTCAGGGTCAAGATATAAATAACGGGAATTACAATCTGTTGTCATAGCCAATGCCTTTCTTGTGCCACGGATGCGGACAACGGCTGAATCTGAACCAGGTGAAACTACGGTACTGGTCCGGACCATATAATCATATTGGCTGTAAACCCACTCTTTGCTGGCAATGGTTGGCTGTGCCAATAGCTTCAGGAATGTATTTTTATAATTTTCAACTGAAGGAATCTCTTCTCCGATACTTTGGAAGTCACGGAAATACTGTGGTTCTGAGGAAGGTTTATGATAAACAGGAGCTTCCTCAGCAAGTGCATCCGCTGGTACATCGGCTACTACCTCACCGTGATGAAGAAGTCTCAGCATTTTATCCTCTGTTACCTGCCCAACCCGAACAGCTTCCAATCCATATTTTAAAAAGATATCGCTAATTTCCTTCTCTCTGCCTGCTTCCACCACCAAAAGCATGCGTTCCTGAGATTCTGACAGCATCATTTCATATGGAGTCATACCTGTTTCGCGCTGTGGAATAAGGTCAAGATTCATTTCTATTCCCATGCCTGCTTTGCTGGCCATTTCGGCTGAAGAGCTGGTTAGCCCTGCCGCTCCCATGTCCTGAATTCCGACTAAAGCGTCTGATTTAACTGCCTCAAGACAAGCTTCCAAAAGGAGCTTTTCCATAAATGGATCGCCAACCTGTACGGCTGGTCTTTTCTCTTCCGATTTCTCAGTCAGTTCTTCTGAAGCAAAAGTGGCCCCATGAATTCCATCTCTGCCGGTTTTGGCTCCAACGTACATAACGGTATTTCCCGCGCCATGCGCCTGGCCTTTTTTAATGCTGTCGTGGTCGATTAATCCAACACACATGGCATTTACCAAAGGATTCCCTTCGTAGGAAGCGTCGAATTGTATTTCTCCTCCAACAGTTGGAATACCGATGCAGTTACCATAGCCTGCGATTCCGGCAACCACTTCTTTAAATAGATACTTTACTCTTTCGTTATCAAGTTCCCCGAAACGCAGAGAATTTAGAATGGCTATAGGTCTTGCACCCATGGAAAAGACATCGCGGATAATTCCTCCTACACCTGTTGCCGCCCCCTGATAGGGCTCAATTGCTGAAGGGTGATTATGGCTTTCAATTTTAAAAACAACTGCCTGCCCGTCCCCGATATCAACGATTCCTGCACCCTCACCTGGTCCCTGAAGTACCCTTTCCCCAGTTGTTGGAAATCTTTTTAAAACAGGCTTGGAATTTTTATAGCTGCAGTGTTCTGACCACATTACTGAAAATAGTCCTGTCTCCGTAAAATTAGGCAATCTTCCTATGATTCTTTCAATCATCGAAAATTCCTGATCAGATAATCCCATATCACGATAAAGACGGTCTGCTTTAATCTGCTCCGGACTTGGCTCAAGCTTTAATAACATTTGCTTCCCTCCAGTTTTTGACGATTGATTTGAATAGCGTTAAGCCAGCTGCTCCTCCAAGCAAAGAATCTACCGCTCTCTCAGGATGTGGCATCATCCCCAGTACATTGCCTTTTCTATTCGTAATGCCAGCGATGTTTTCAATGCTGCCATTGGGATTTACACCTTCATATGAAAAAACAATCTGCTTGTTATTCTTGAGTTCTTTTAAGGTTTCTGTGTCACAAAAGTAATTGCCCTCACCATGAGCAATAGGAATAGTGATAATTTCTCCATTTTCATATCCGGTGGTAAATAACGTTTCATTGTTTTGCACTTTTAACTGGACATCCTGGCAAATAAACTTCATATTTTCATTGCGAAGCATAGCGCCAGGAAGAAGGCCTGTCTCGAGAAGGATTTGAAATCCATTGCAAACTCCCAGAATAGGCTTTCCTGCTTCAGCTGCCTTGATAATTTCCTTCATTACATTGCTAAAACGGGCAATGGAACCTGTTCGAAGATAGTCTCCGTAAGAAAAACCACCTGGAAGAAGGATGGCATCATAGCCATCAAGATTTTCACTGTCATGAAAAATATAATCTGCCTCTTCACCTAATTCATCCTTAATGGCATGAAACATATCAAGGTCGCAATTGGATCCTGGAAAAACAATCACAGCAAATTTCACAGGGCCACACACTCCTCAATTTCATAACGATAATCCTCAATTACAGGATTAGATAGAAGACGGCTGCAGATTTCATTAACTGTTTCCTCAACTTCTTTGCTGCCTTTTTCAATTTCAAGCTCCATATATTTTCCGATTCGAACGCTTCCAACTTCTCCATAATTCATGGAGTGAAGAGCATTTTTTACAGCTTCCCCCTGTGGATCCAATACACTTTCCCTTAAAGTTACATAAACTTTTACTTTGTACATGCTGTTTGCCCTCCTACTTTCTTTAGAATTTTAGTGTAAGCTTCTGTCAGGCTTCCTAAATCCCTGCGGAAAACGTCCTTATCCAGCTTTTCATTTGTAGCTATATCCCAAAGCCTGCATGTATCAGGAGAAATTTCGTCTGCAAGAAGAATAATGCCGTCTTGGTCTATTCCAAATTCAAGTTTAAAATCAACAAGGTTAATGCCAAGGTCTTTAAAATACAATGATAAAACCGAGTTTACTTCCAAAGCTTTATTCTTTAGTTCCTTTAATTCTTCAGGTGTGGCTAATTCCATTTCTCTGATATGGTCCTCTGTCAGTATTGGGTCGCCAAGATCATCATTTTTGTAATAAAACTCAACCATTGGCCTGGTGAAAGCTTTTCCCTCTGGAACTCCAAGCCGCTTGGAAAGGCTGCCGGCAGCCAGATTTCGAACTACTACCTCAAGAGGGATGATCTTCACCCGCTTTACCAGCTGTTCTGTTTCGGATAACTTGCTGATAAAGTGAGATTTAACACCTTTATCGGCAAGCATTGAAAATAGCAAACTAGTAATCTGGTTGTTCAGCATGCCCTTACCTGCAATATTAGCTTTTTTTTCACCATTGAAAGCTGTGGCTGAGTCTTTATATTCAACCCAAACTATGCCTTCATCTTCGGTGGAATAGATTCTCTTTGCTTTTCCTTCGTATAAAAGCTCACCTTTGTTCATGCTCACTTCATCCCTTCTGCTGTTTTTTCATTCCAAATCAGACTTGCTGCGGCGGACGCTTCTGCCTTTTCCAGAGATTCCTCTAAAATGGTGATATGCCCCATTTTTCGATTTTCTCTAGGCTCTTTTTTTCCATATAAATGAATTTTCCAATCTGCCGGTGCAGGGATAGTTTCCAAAAGCGGTTCAAGATGCTGGCCTAATATGTTATACATAACTGCCGGTTTTAAAAGCTCTGTACTTCCCAAATCCCAGCAGCAGATAGCACGTATATGCTGTTCAAACTGAGATGTTTCACAGGCCTCAATGGTATAGTGGCCAGAATTATGAGGACGTGGAGCCATTTCATTTATATAAAGTTCTCCATCTTTACCGACAAACATTTCAACAGCTAGGGTCCCTACCAGCTCAAGATAATCAGCAAGCCTTCCAGCCATTCTTTTGGCTTTTTGCTCTGTGTCATCCGAAATTAGGGCAGGCACAATGGTCTTATGCAGTATATTATTTTTGTGGACATTTTCAGCGGCAGGGAAAAATTTAATCTCCCCATCTATTTTTCTAGTAACTATTATTGAAATTTCTTTTTCAAACTCAATCCATTTTTCAAGTACGCATGGCCCATTTGCCAGCAGTCTTATTGCCATTTCTGTATCACTTTCACTCCGAAGAACATATTGGCCTTTTCCGTCGTATCCTCCCTTTGCGGTTTTTAAAACCGCTGGGAAACCGCCGATTCTATTTATTTTCTGCGCCAATTCCTCCTCTTCATCCACTCTTTCAAATGGAACAGGATGAAGACCCGCCTCGAGGATTGCTTGTTTTTCATTCAGCCTATCCTGGGTAATTTTCAATACTCTTTCTCCCTGGGGAACATAGGCATTTTGACAAAGCCAATTAAGTGCTTCAGCATCTATATTTTCAAATTCATATGTAATAACATCGCTAATATCTGCCAGCGTGCGAATTGCCTCCATATCGTTATACCCGCCTGTAACTTCGATGTCAGCAACCTGGCCGCATGGTGACTTCTCCTCCGGATCAAGAACAGCTATTCGAAATCCCTGTGCTTTAGCAGCCAGTGCCATCATTCTGCCAAGCTGGCCACCGCCGATTATTCCAATTGTTTGTCCAGGTAGAATCACTTTATTAGACAAGCTCCTCACCGCTTTCCATTACTTTACTTTTCATTTCTTCTCTGGCTTCAGCAATCTTTTTTGCCACATTAGAATCAAAGGCTCCCAGTATCTGTGCAGCCAAATATCCGGCATTTTCAGCTCCCGCTTTTCCTATAGCTGTTGTTGCTACCGGAATCCCGCCGGGCATTTGTACAATGGATAACAGAGAATCCAAGCCGTTTAATGCTTTTGACTGAACCGGAACTCCGATTACTGGCAAGGTAGTAAGAGCAGCAACCATACCCGGCAAATGTGCGGCACCACCGGCTCCGGCGATAATAACTTTAATGCCTCTTTCTCTCGCCTTTTCAGCAAAGTCAAACATATAAGAAGGAGTTCTATGGGCTGAGATCACTTTTTTTTCATAATCAATATGCAGTTTTTCCAATATCAAACATGCATTTTTCATCGTCTCCCAATCTGATTTGCTTCCCATAATGACTGAAACATCAGGCAAAACTTCCACTCTCCCTTGAAAAAATAAAAAGCCCGAAATGGATTGTCTTCTCTATAAGAGAAAGCAAACCATTCCGGGCAATAGAAAAAGTACGCAAACAAAAAAGCCTATGCATACAGCTTATATGCAGAAATAGAAAAACTCTCCCTCATAGTCCGGCTATTTACGGCAGCCGGGTAGAGACTCATGGGCCATATTCCCATTATTATACGAGGTGTAAATTATTTGATTAATACTATCATAGCAATCTAAAACAGGTAATGTCAAACCAAATCACGAACATTTAAGATGTTTTTACATAAAACGTTCGATTATGAATCATCTTTATTTCTATTTAATATAATCCTCTGCAAAAGAATATGCAAGCCATTATTCTTTTATGATATATCTGTTAATGGGCCTGCCAATCCCTCCATATGTCACATCAAGGGTGACCTGACCGCTGCCTTCTAAGTATTCCAGGTATCTTCTGGCCGTGACCCTGGCAATCCCTATCTCATCCGCTGCCTCCTCAGCTGACAGGGGAGCCTTGGTATTTTTCAAATGAGCATAAATTTTTTTCAAAGTAACCTCATGCAGTCCTTTTGGCAGCTGATTTGGGGCTGAATTCTCCTTCGGCAGTGTATGGAGCAATGCATCTAATTCTTTTTGTGACACATTTTCCAGCCTGTTTATTTTTTCATAGTAGTTTCTGTAATTTACAAGGGCTTTTTTCAATCGTTCAAACTTAAAGGGTTTCATAATATAATCAAAAGCCCCGTTCTGAAGGAATGCCTTAACGGTTTCTATATCACTCGCAGCCGTAATCGCAATAACGTCCACTGAAATTTGTTCAGCCCTAAGGAGCGTCATCGTTTCGAGTCCATTTAGATGAGGCATATACACATCAATTAAAACTAAATTAGGCCTTTTGGACTTTATTAGCTTCATACCTTCTTTACCATTTGAAGCAATACCTGTGACCTGAAACCCCTCAACCATACTGACAAATTGCCGGTTAACTTCCTGAACCATTGGATCATCTTCAATCAAAACTACATCAATCATAAGCGCCTCCTATTTTCATGGGGAAGGTAATCGTGAAGGCTGTTCCCCGATTAATGGCCGAATCCACATGGACATCCCCTTTCCCCTTTTCGATAATCTGATTAATAAGGAATAAGCCGATTCCACGGCCCTCTGCTCTTTTTGAAGAAAAGCCGTATTCAAAAATATGCGGAAGATCCTTCTCTGAAATTCCACAGCCATTGTCTTCAGCCAATATTGATAAAAATTCGTCGGTTTGTTGAATGCTGAGATAAATCTCGTTCTCCCTGCTGTCTTTATTTTTAAAAGAATCAAAAGCATTTTCAATCAAATTACCAAGAATCAATACCAGGTCATGATGATCTAAAGTATCCGGAAGCTGCTGAAGAGTGCTGCTTCGGTCAATTGAAACTAGAATACCAAGCTCCGTCCCTCTCGAAATCTTACTTAATAGGAGACCCGAAATGCTGTCATTCTTTATATTTTTACTTAGAAATCTAGTTATTTCTCCATGCGTTTCCGAGACATCAAAAACATATTCGAGGGCTGCTTCATTTTTCCCCAGCTGAATAAGACCGGCAATCGTATGAAGCTTGTTCAAATATTCGTGAGTCTGCGCCCGAAGAGCACTGACAAACGCTTTTACTCCAGTCAATTCTTCTGCAAGCTTTCTTACTTCAGTACTATCCTGGAAAACAGCGATTGCGCCAATGGTCCCTCCTTTGACAATAATCGGGAAACGGTTGCTGATTATTGTCCTGTTATTAATATATAAATCTTTATTATAAATCCCCTGATTGTATTCAAGAATTTCCGGCAGATAAGTATCAGGCAAAACCTCTCTGATCGGCATGCTGATAACATTTCCAGTAATCCCTAAAATCTCATAGGCTTTACGGTTAAAGAGTGTAATTTTTTCATTGCTGTCGATAGCAATAATACCTTCATGCATGGCGTTGAAGGTTTCCGTTCTTTCTGTTACTAATCTGGCAATTTCATAAGGCTCCAGATAAAACATCTGCTTCTTAATCTGGGCCGCCAGGAGCCATGCTCCCCACCCTCCAAGAAATAGACACATTCCACCTATTAAAAACAGCTCTTTTTTAATTGATAGAAGGGTTTCCCAAACACTTGGAAGACGATACCCTGCGATAACTACTCCAGCCTGCTGATGGTCCTTATCTATGATGGGTACAAAAGCACGTATTACCGTCCCAATTTCGCCTCTTGCTTTAGAGGTATATGAACTTTCTGCAAAGGCCGGGCCTTCATCGTCTCCTTTTGAGATGGTGCCTCTCATCTGAGGAAGCGGATGTGTCAGCCTTTCATGATCCATATTCAAAATCACAATATACTCAGCTTTGTTATTCATTCTTATTTTTTCAACTATGTTATTCAGTGATTCCGACGGCTTCCCCGTTTTAAACATATTGGGCAAAACTCCAGGAAGCTCAGACACATTCCTGGCTGTAATCATGGCCCTTTCCTTCAATTCGTTTTCATTTGACTGGATAAATTCATTTACAAGAAAAATGCCCAGGAGAAGCAAAGTAACGAAAACAATAAAAAATGTTAATATCGTAATCTTCCAGTGGATTGGCATTCTGCCAAGATTTATTTTCAATGCGCTCGACCGCCAGTATAAAAAATCTTTTTTACTGTATTGTAGCAATCCTAACTGATTTCTTAAATCATTTAATTGAAAAAATGATATTATAAATTTGAAAAAAGAAATTATCCTGGTACAATTTAAACTTTATTAAGACGGTAATTGAGAATGGGAGTTTTCTAGAATGAAATGGTATATCCTCTCAGCATGCCTAATTTTATCTCTTCTTATAATATTTGTAATGAACAGTACCGAAGGTTTTTTTGACCGCACTAAAGTCCCGGCGGACGATGAGCAAAAAGGATTAAAAGATCAAGTAGTTATTCGTTTCAGCCATGTAGTTGCTGAAAATACCCCTAAAGGTCTTGCTGCTCAGAAGTTTGCTGAGCTCGTCCAGAAAAAGACTCACGGAAAAGTTAGAGTAGAGGTTTATCCAAATGGGATTCTTTACTCTGACAGTGATGAGCTTAAAGCTCTACAGGATGGGAAAATTCAGATGATTGCTCCCTCTTATTCTAAACTGACAGATATTGTCCCCAGCCTGGAGGTGCTTGACCTGCCATTTATTTTCCGGGATGACCGGCATGTAAAAGCTATTTTTACCGGCCAGGTCGGCCGTCAGCTTCTAGGTATGGTGGACCAGCAGCAAATCAAGGGAATGGCTTTTTGGAGTAATGGTTTTAAGCAAATGACTTCATGCCAAACGCCTCTTATTCACCCTTCTGATTTTAAAGGTCAATCTTTCAGGGTAATGCCTGGCAAAGTGATTACAGAACAATTTAACCTTCTGAACGCTAAACCTGTCATTACTTCGTTTAACGAGGTTTATCAATCTTTGGAAAATCACAAGGTTGATGGACAGGAAAATTCTATATCTAATATCTACTCCAAGAGGATTTATAAACTCCAAAAGTATATGACTATCAGCAATCATGGATATTTAGGATATATCGTAGTTATCAATCAGAAGTTTTGGAAAAGCCTCTCCCCTGAGATTCAAGATGAGATTCAGAATGCTATGGAGGAAACTACTGTTTGGATTTTACAGGAATCTACGAAAATGAACACTAAACAGCTTAAAGAAATTAAAAATAGTTCACCTATACAGATTCATTCATTAAGCAATCAGGAAAAAAAGGAATGGATGAAGGCTTTCCATCCTCTCTATCGTGATTTTAACGATGAAAAAAGCAATGACTTAATAAAAAAAATACAGAATACCAAATAGCACAAAGAGGGGGATTTCCCCTCTTTTTTTCTTTCCTGTTGATTTTCGCTTCCGGCGCTCGCTTTCCGCGATCGTTTTAGAAGCCTGTCAACTTCCTCGCCTAGCCCCTTGAGTTTGCTTCAATCCTGATGTTTTAAGCAAAGAACGATTCATCGTCAGGCCCTTCGGCGCACATGAAATAATAGTGCCGGTATCGCCACAGGGCGTGGCGATTTTATTTAGCCGGCCACCGCTTGTCGGTGCTGAACAAGACAATTCCGTTCTTCTTTCTCCTCCATTCCTTTCGCCTGTTGGGTCTCCCTTTAACAGCTTTCCCCGCAGGAGTTTCGCGCCTACAGCACAATCAGCATATTGCAAAATCGACATAAGCTTAAAAAGCCTTTATTTTAAAAAGTTCATGACCTAAATGAACAAAACGAACAATAGCACCTAAAAGACAATTTTTCTAAATATTTGGCTAATATTAAAGCAAGGGATGAAAGCGTTATCAAATCAAACAAAGGGGGATTTTAAATGAAAAAAGCACTAAATAATCTTACGGTTCGTGTTCTTATTGCAATCGTTCTTGGTATCATAACAGGAATTATCTTTCCTCAGTGGGCCGATTCATTAAAGCTTCTTGCAGACGCATTTATTAAATTAATCAAAATGGTTATCGCACCAATCGTATTTTTTACTGTCGTAATAGGAATCGGAAGTATGGGAGATATGAAAAAAGTAGGGCGAATCGGGGGAAAAGCCCTGCTATACTTTGAGATTGTTACGACATTTGCTCTTGCAATTGGACTTCTTGTTGTGAATGTCATCAAGCCTGGACATGGCTTCAATACCGCTGGGGCTAAAGGCGGAGACATTTCACAATATACAGAGCAGGCCAAAGCAGCGAGCCACGGAGCAGTTGAATTCTTTATGAATATCATTCCAGATAATATTATTGCTGCTATGGCAAAAGGCGAATTGCTTCCCATTCTCTTTTTTGCAGTCATGTTTGGATTTGCCCTTGCCGCAATGGGCGAGAAAGGGAAACCAGTTGTTACCCTTCTTGAAAAACTCGCAGATGTATTCTTCGGGATTACAAACCTGGTTATGAAGCTTTCACCAATCGCTGCTTATGGCGCCATGTCTTTTACTATCGGAAAGTTTGGAGTAGCTTCGCTTCTTTCACTTGGAAAATTGATGGGCTCTGTTTATATCACAATGGCACTTTTCATCCTAGTGGTTTTAGGAACAATTGCAAAACTTTACAAGTTTAATATATTAAAGTTTATTGCTTATATTAAAGAAGAAATCCTGCTTGTTTTAGGAACTTCATCTTCGGAATCAGCTTTGCCAAAAATGATGGAAAGACTTGAAAAATACGGATGTTCCAAGTCAGTAGTTGGGTTAGTTGTTCCAACTGGCTACTCATTTAACCTTGATGGTACTGCTATCTATCTATCAATGGCAGCTATGTTTATTGCACAGGCTTATGGTGTTGATATGTCTGTATGGCAGCAAATCACTCTCCTTGGTATCCTTATGCTTACCTCAAAGGGTGCTGCTGGTGTAACAGGTTCAGGTTTTATTACACTTGCTGCTACTTTAGCTGCATTCCCAAGCATTCCAGTTGAAGGTATTGCCCTGCTTCTAGGTGTTGACCGCTTTATGTCTGAAGCACGCGCTATAACAAATCTGATTGGTAATGGGGTTGCAACTGTAGTAATCGCTAAAACCGAGAATGAATTCCATCCAGAAACAGTTACTGAAACCGAACCATTAAATCCATCTATAAAAATAGCTAACTAAGCCACAGAGAAAAGCCGTTCCTATTTTGAGGAACGGCTTTCTTTTGCTATCTTATACTTCCTGCGGCAATGCAAGCCCCAACCCATTTGCAATACGAGTTCCGTATTCTGGATCTGCTTTAAAGAAGTGCTGTACCTGGCGAAGTTTAATTTCTTCACTTTCCACCGGCTTCATAGCGCCAACAATATTGTTAACAAGGCGCTCTCTTTCCTCTTCACCCAGCAGCCTGTATAAATCTCCTGCCTGTGTATAATGATCATTATGATCGTAACCAACGCTGTCAGCTGCACCAGCTACTGCGAACGGTGCCTGCTTATTTTCAGGTGTTTCCTTTGGCCCTCCAAAGCTATTTGGCTCATAATAGACAGCTCCGCCGCCATTATTGTCAAACCTCATTTGACCATCACGCTGATAGTTGTTAACCTCATTCCGAGGACGGTTGATTGGAAGCGACTGATGATTCGCACCCACACGGTAGCGGTGTGCATCATGATAAGCAAACAAACGTCCCTGAAGCATTTTATCCGGTGATACATCAATACCTGGTACCAAGGTTCCTGGTGAGAATGTAGCCTGCTCAACTTCCGCAAAGTAATTTTCCGGATTCTTGTTAAGTACCATACGTCCTACTTCTACTAATGGGTAATCCTTTTGTGACCAAACCTTCGTTACATCAAATGGATCAAATCGGTACGTTTCGGCATCCTCCAGCGGCATGATTTGAACATACAGCTTCCAGGCCGGGAAATCTCCTTTTTCAATGGCATTAAACAAATCCTGAGTATGGTAATCCGCATTTTCTCCTGCAATACGAGTTCCGACTTCCTCTGTCAGGTTTTTAATGCCCTGCTCAGTCTTAAAATGGTATTTCACCCAAACTCCATCACCGTCAGCGTTAACCCATTTGAAGGTATGGCTTCCAAAACCATGCATATGGCGGTAGGTTGCCGGAATTCCCCTATCTGACATAAGAATCGTTACCTGATGAAGTGATTCAGGTGATAGAGACCAGAAATCCCAAATCGCTGTAGGATTCTTTAAATGAGTGACCGGATGGCGCTTCTGTGTATGTATAAAATCCGGGAATTTAATCGCATCACGAATAAAAAACACGGGTGTATTGTTACCAACAAGGTCATAGTTTCCTTCTTCAGTATAAAACTTTACAGCAAAGCCTCGTGGATCCCGTACAGAATCAGCTGAACCGTTTTCACCTGCTACAGTTGAGAATCGGACAAACAATGGTGTACGTTTTCCTACCTGGGATAAGAAGTTTGCTTTTGTATATTCGGAAACATCGTTCGTTACTTCAAAATAACCATGTGCTCCCGCACCTTTAGCATGTACAACCCTTTCAGGAACACGCTCTCTGTTAAAATGGGCAAGTTTTTCAAGAAGATGTACATCTTGAATTAAAGTCGGACCCCGTGAACCTGCAGTCATTGAATTTTGGTTATCCCCAACAGGCGCTCCCCAGCTTGTTGTAAGCTTTTGATTGTTATTTGTCATTTTAACATCTCCTCTTTTATCTAATCTGTTTGCTATAAAACCAATGATAACATCTCTCAATTAAAAATCAATACTTATTTATAATAATTTTAAACAAATAACTAGTTTAAAGATTTTAATACTAGCCTTATAGTTATAAAACTATTCAACATGTACAAAAAGTATCACATGTTTTGATTGAAAAAATTCAGACCTTTGATGTAGAAATATTCCTTCGAAAGGATAATGCTGAGCTATCTTTTGTCTTTTAAAATAAATATATGGACCAGTAGGGATTATTATGGAAAATGCAAAGTTATATGAAACACATGTAAATACGATGAACTTGGAAACTGCAGTAGAATTTTATAAAAGGCTTGGCTTTGAACTAGCTCATTTTATTGAGGAAAGAAGAGTAGCTTTCTTTTGGCTTGGTGATCCAGGAATTAAAGAACAAATGCTGGGTGTGTGGGAGGTTCCAGAAGAAGAGTTTTTTCGATCACACTTCGCCTTTTATGTTTCCCTTGAAGAGCTGCTGAAAGTGCCTGATTTCCTGGGAGCAAGGGGTATCTCCGTCGTCCCTTCCTTTAAGCTGGATAAAACAGAACCAGTCGTGCATCCTTGGATGCCTGCTGCCGCCTATTATTTTAAGGATCCTGACGGAAATTCACTCGAGTATTTGGCTTTGATTGATGGGAAATCCAGACCGGATATGCATGTAGTCCATTTGAGCGAATGGGAGAAATTAAGTAAAGAAGCTGTTAAGAGGTAAATGCAAAAGGCTGTCTCGGGTTTAAGCGAGACAGCCTTTTTGATTTTTAGAATAAGATAAAGATCCGGAGCGTTGCTGAGTGACAAAAGCGTGCAGAGCTTCAGTAAGAATTTTAGAAACACGCTCTGCTCTAGCTGACTGGTAAAGTGCCATCGAGGCCCTCTCTGGGACACCACTTCATAAAGGGACCATCAAAATGTCCGTTATATCGCCTCTATTGGAAGAAATCCCATAAAGGGTTCATCTTAATGCCATTAGAGCATCTATATTGGACAAAATCCCTTAACATCGTCTTAGAAAAAGAACTTTAAAAAAGGTATTTTCATCAGGAGTTCAGCCTTCTGTTCAGTTCCTCTTGCAGAACCTGGGCGTGGTTATAAATAGGGTCCTTTGTAGCAAATAAAAGAGTAACTGTTTTATCTTTGCTTAATTCAACTAAATCATTTAATTTACGATTTTTTGTTTCAACATTTTGCAATTCATAGAGGTATTTCTTTTTAAACTCTTGAAAGCGTTCAGGTTTATGATTAAACCACTTTCTCAATTCTGTATCGGGTGCAATTTCCCTTTCCCAAAAAGACAATCTTGCTTCCGCCTTGCTGACTCCTCTTGGCCAAACCCGATCTATAAGAACTCTTTCTCCATCCTCTTCACTATAAGGATCATAAATCCTTTTTAAATAGATTCCAGTCATAGTTCACCTAATTTATATTTTTTCCATAAACTTAGTTTACTACATTTAAGCTGGTTTAATCGCATGCCTTTTTTCAACCCTTAACGCTACAAAAAGAAATGAACAACCTGCCGCAAACCTTATCAGTGAAATTAATATCATAGCAGAGTTCATTCCATAAAGGTTCAATAGGTATACACCAAATTGTGGTGCTATAAAGCCAATCACAGATAAGAGAAAATTATAGTTGGCAATATAAGAGGTTCGATTTTTTTCAGGTGATGCCTTTAAAAGCTGATTGAAAAGAAGAAGGTTAGTTCCTGAAACAAAAAGCCCTATCCATAGATTGATTAACGTAATATACACGAGATTAACCGATAAAATAGTCAAAGCAGGAGCAGTTGCCATCCCTGCTGCAGCAACGAATAATACCATCGTGTTGCCCCAGCGGTCTGCTGCTTTTGCCCACCACTTTATGCTGACTATTTGGGCAAGCTGATTCGTTACTGAAAATAAACTGAACCATAATGCAGTAGCGTGAGCTTCTCTAATATGATAGATACTGAAAAGTGACCAGGCCATTTGTGCGCCAAAGTTAAATAAAAGACCACAGATCACAAAGGATAGATATGGCTTATAGGTAAATACTGCAAGTGATAATTTTCGTTTTGAAAGCTCGTTCTTTTCTTGTTTAGCGGATTGGCCTGGATCTATTTTGTGCTTCATTAGAAAGTAAACTTCGGCTAGGGCAAATAAAAAGCCAGCCACAAATAATATTTGATAAGGGAAAGCACTATTTTTATCAAAGTGCTGCAGGTATAATCCTGTTCCAAAAGTTACTGCCATTGCAGTAATCGTTGATAATCGATTGCGGGTGCTAAAAAATTCCCCTCTTCTCTTTTCTTCCACGACATCCCCAATCAGCGACTGCCAAGAAAGCCCTGAGAGCGCTCCTGGAAAATTTAATAAACCTGTTAATACCACAAGGGCCCATGCAGCCAAGGAATGGGATAAGAACGGAACAAACATAATAAGCATAAATAGAAACCTAGTAAAAAAAGTTGTTCCTACCGCTATATTCTTTATATTTTGGGAGCGATTTAACCACATGGTTCCGGGTATAAGTGCAAGCATGCCAATGATGGAAGGCAATGATGTTATAAGACCCATTTGCTGGTTGGTTGCTCCAAGAACGCCCAGGGCGAAAAGTGGAATATATCCATTTACTGCTGTAGTAGATACCGTAGAAGCTATTCCGTGCTGTATACTTAATTTTTCATTTGCTGTTAATTTCAATGCTTGATGTCTCCCCTTTTTCAATGTGCCGAAATGGATTGTATATCGGCGCTTTTCTAAAGGCAATACAAGCAGCAAAAAACAGTTATAATATCATAGCTTCTCAATTGAGAACCGATTACTATTTTCACAGTCAAAGTCAAAAAAAATCCCCTCCTCTGCATTTCAGAGAAAGGGGAATCCGTTTTAAATATTTTTCTGTTGAGCCTTTAGAAAAAAGCTTCGCAGACTGAATCTTGATTTCAGAACTGGTTTTAGAACTTCAATTTCCGCATTGCTATATCCACAAGTAAAACATAGTTTATCATGTCCTATTGTCTCCAGAGCTTTTGCTATGAGATTATTCCGATTAGCATTTACAGTTTTTATCGCAAATCGAATATCCATCAGCAATTCAAAAGGTGCATTCTCACATAGCAGCAACTCCTCAGCTTTTTCCAGAAAAAGTTCCCTATCCATTTCATGCTCTTGTAGGATTTCTATAAGCCTTTTCTTAAACTCTTCTCTAATAAAAAGCTTCGCCAGACACTGGGGACAATACCTTAGATCGAAATTAACCAATCAGATGCACCTTCCTGAAAATGGAATTATAACCATAATTATAAAACTATTCAGAATAAATATCTCTAGGTAATTGTAATTAAAATTAAAAAGACCGGATATAGTTATCCAGTCCCTAGTTATTTATTAATATGCTACTTTTACGCTAAGTCAGAACCGCCAAAGATTACGTGCTGGCTTGGAAGATCTGCCAACAATGGTGGGGTTACTACATGTTGACTTGGTAGATCAGCCAATAATGGTGGAGTAACCACGTGTTGACTTGGAAGATCCGCCAACAATGGTGGAGTTACTACATGTTGACTTGGCAGGTCAGCCAACAATGGTGGGGTTACTACATGTTGACTTGGCAGGTCAGCCAATAATGGTGGTGTAACCACGTGTTGACTTGGTAAATCAGCTAATTGAGGGCTATGCTGGCTTGGTAAATCTTTTAACATTAGAGAAGCAGAAAGAATACCGAAAGATAAAAGCGATACTTTTAGAAGCCTTTTCATGTTTGTTCCTCCTATAGTTTTAATTGTGTAAATATTATCATAATAGAACAACATTTTCCATTTCGAGTTTTATTAATTTAACAAATTTTTCATTGTTTTGAAGTTCAAAGGTCTGTAATGACTTGTCTAAATACTCTTTACCTTCTTTTAATTTTCCAAGACTAATATAATTAAGGCCACTCTGACAATAAAATTCTCCAAATAAATATAGCATTTCATCATTAATACATTGATTTATGCCCTTGTTACTATAAATTAAGGATTCCTCGTATTTTTCTACTTTTGTTAGAGCTTGCGATAAACCAAATAATGTTCGTAACCGTACTCTTGAGTCTCTTAGGCTTGGTAATTTATCCATATCCTCCAATGCCTCTTTAAATAAAGTAATAGCTTCGTTATAATTTGAATCATCCTTCTCTATAATTGCAATAGAAGTCAATATTTCTATTTCTCTCTCTGTTAATCCCTTTTTTGATGGATTTGTAATTTCGATGGCCCTATAAAGTTTTTTTACAACTTCGTTTTTATCCCTTTTACTCTCCCCTTCAAGGTAATACTCTGAGATTGCTTCATGCCACAACAAAAATTGCGAACTAGAGGGGTGGGAAAACAAAGGGTTTGTTTTTTCAGTAATGACAATTTCAAAGATAGCTGAGTAATTTCGATCCCTTTTATACTTTTTTATTAATTCAAAAACAGCTGATACATAGTTCACCGGCCCAGCATTTGCAAAGTCAAAAAAGTCGCTTACTTCGACATTTAATTTTTCTGCCAATTTATAAATTTGATCAAGGGCAGGGTATTTTTTATTTTTTTCAATTTCGATAAGATCTTCTTCTGAGCATACTCCCTGAGCCAATTCTTTAATCTCAATTCCCTTGTAAACTCTCAATGAATGCAGTATTTCACCAAAATTAATGTTTTCTGTCCCCATTATTTATTGGCTCCTCTCTCTTTAAACTCTATCTCTATATATTTTTTTTTGTTGAATTTATTAGAGGTATTACATTATTATTCAACTTGCTCTGTCGTATTCCCTTCAAAATCGACAAAATCCTTTTTAAGATGTTGGGAAAAATTTTTTACATAAGATTCATTTTCCATCCTTTTATTAGATAACCGTCTATAAAGGTTCATGGAGGCATTACTTAAACCTCTAGACAGTAACCTTATCAAAATTGCAAAGAGGTTTTTTATGATGCTTTAATGAGGAGAAATTTTTCTATGAGGCTCTTGGTTCAATAACATATTACCATTAATAAATTAGCTTTTCTAAGCTCGTATCCCCCGCTGCAAGTGGCTCCCACTATTTTTCCCAATTCTGCTTATTTCTTTGTCGCCTCAAATAAATCCATCGGCAATAGCAATGTAAAACCTCTTCGGAATGATTAAAGCTCGTATTCTTCCGCTTGTACTTCGATCTGTAATGATGGTTAAGCCTGCCTCCGATTTGAAGGGCCTTCTCACCTGAATGCAGTTCATTGGTATCTCTGAGCAAGGGGTGGCTTTATAAATTTCAAAACACTTCAAAAACAGATGAACTTTTCCCCTCATTTCTCTCCCCTTTAATTATTTTCATATTATCTAATCATTTGGTCAATAATGGAATGAATAATACTTTGTAAAGGATGGAAAAAGATTGGAAGATGTCTTAGATTCTATTTTCCGTACTGGTGTCTCTTTCATTATTTTGATGGTCATTTCCACATGGATAGGAAAACAGGTTAACTCCCACAATAATCATTATAATTTTGCATTATCCATAACAATCGGATCATTTATAGCGAATATGAGTTTTCATACTACATTACATTTCACTCCAATGCTGTCGTCCTTCTTTACTCTCATATTACTGTACTTATTGGTATCGATTATTTCATCAAGAAGCAGACACTTTCGATTATGGTTTTCTGGAGAACCAACAGTCGTTATCGAAAACGGAAAAATTCTCGACTCCAATATGAAAAAGATAAGATATTCTCTTGATGATTTAAACCAGCAGCTTAGGGAACAAGGAATTTTCAATTTTTCAGAGGTGGATTATGCTTTGTTAGAGGTAAGTGGTAAATTATCTGTGATGAAAAAAACAAAGCATCTAGTTTTGACCAAACAAGATTTTTATCAAGGGAGAATTGGACAGGAAAACCTTCCTATAGAAATCATCATGGACGGAATACCCATTGAGAAAAATTTTAATTCCCGTTATTCAAAGCCCTGGCTTGAAAAAGAACTTTCAGTAAGAAAGCTAAAAATGGAAGACATTTATTATGCAGTCATCTCTTCCAACGGTGCTCTTATCATTGATGTTTATAACGATGATATTAAATCACCCTTAGATAAAGAATAAAGGCCGTCCAATTTTGGACAGCCTTTGTTTGTTCCTATACCCATTTTTTTTGAAACGCGGAGATGCTTTCGTATTCTTCCTGAAGCAATCTGGATAATCGTATATAAATCGGCGTCAGGTCCTGGTAGATGGCGACATTTTCACAATTTGGAGTGTGATGAAAGGTTGCACCTACCATCTTATCTACCACTTCTATAGATTCCACTTCACCAAGACTATAAAGGCCAAGGATTGCTGCTCCGAGACAGGAGCTTTCAAAGCTTTCCGGAATGTATACTTCGTGATTAAAGATGTCGGCCATCATTTGGCGCCAAAGTTCAGACCTTGCAAAACCGCCAGTAGCATGAATTTTTTGAGGCTCTCCAATTAACTCCGTTAAAGCAAGAAGAACCGTATACAAGTTAAAGATAACACCCTCAAGGACAGCCCTAATTAGATGTTCTTTTCTATGATGCATACCCAATCCGAAAAATGATCCTCTGGCATTGAAGTTCCATAAAGGAGCCCTTTCACCAGCCAAATAAGGATGGAATAGCAGCCCGTCAGAACCCGGAGTTACCCTGTCAGCTATTTCAGTTAATAGCTCATACGGGTCCTTTCCTAGTCTCTTAGCTGCGGAAACCTCCGTATCCCCCAGCTGATCCCTTACCCATCTAAAGATCATACCACCATTATTAACCGGCCCGCCTATGACCCAATGCTTTTCTGTTAAAGCATAGCAAAAGATTCTGCCCTTTGGATCGGTCATTGGCTTGTCTACGACTGCCCTAATCGCTCCGCTTGTGCCAATGGAAACCGCTACAACACCCGGTTGAATGGCATTAACCCCGAGATTGGACAAAACCCCGTCTCCTGCTCCTACTACAAACGAAGTAGATTGAAGCAAATTCATTTCTTTTGCATACTCTTCTTTAAGTCCTTCAATCTTATAGGTGGTAGGCACTGGTTCAGACAGTTTTTCAGGTGATATCCCTGCTATTTCCAGTGCTTCACTTTCCCAGGTTAATGTATGTATATTAAACAATCCTGTTGCTGAAGCAAGAGAGTAATCAACAATATACCTGCCAAATAACTTGTTAAAAACGTACTCTTTTATCGAAATAAACTTATATGTACTGTTAAATACTTCTGAATAATCATTCCTTAGCCACACTAATTTAGAGAGTGGAGACATGGGATGAATTGGAGTGCCTGTACGCAGGTAAATTTCATGACCGTTCATTTCTGTTTTGATTTTTTCCACCCATTCAGAACTCCTGTTATCTGCCCAGGTAATACATTCTGTCAATGGCTTACCAGCTGTATCAACCGCTATAACACTATGGAGCACGGAACTAAATGAAACACACTTGATTTCATCCGGGGAAACGTTGCTTCCCTGTATAGCTTTTTTAATTGAGTTTATAACTGCCCTGAAGATTTCTTCCGGGTCCTGTTCAGCTGTTTCCGGTGTAGGAGAGTGCAGCGGATATTCAATACTATAGTTGGACACTACAGTACCATCCTTTGAAAATAATACTGCTTTTGCACTTGTTGTTCCAATGTCTACACCTATTACATATGTTGTGTGCACAATCTAATGCCTCCTCGAAAAACTTCTTCGACTCCTTGGAGAATCTATTTTATTATTTAATTATACATGAATAAAAATAATTTTCTTACAGCAAACGTTTTCAATAAAAATTTTTTTCATCCTTTAATTATGCTATACTCCTATTAGGAACGCTAGAAAGGGAAATAGCAATGGCACAAAATTGTTTAGGAACTATTCGTTCCATTTATCCAAAGTTAAGCGAGAAAGAAAAAAAAATTGCAGATTATATCCTGGAAAAACCAGAGATTATGATCCACCGGACTATTAATGAAGTAGCCGATGATTTAAATCTTGCGGATGCCACTGTTTTTCGTTTTTCAAAAAGGATTGGTTTTAAAGGGTTCCAGGCAATGAAAATCTCTCTTGCTTCAGAAGTAATAAGTTCTGAACATAAGAAAGAGAGTCCTCAAAATGATAACAATGATAATGATAGCCTTATCGAGACAATTTTTAAAAATACCATTACATCTCTTGAAAATACTCTCGAACGTCTGGATGATGATGCTTTTTCTAAAGCTTCGGATTTGATTCTAGAAGCAGATAGAGTCCAATTTTTTGGCACTGGTACCTCTTCCATCCTTGCACTTGATGCCTTTCAAAGGTTTTCACATGCCGGAATTAAAGCAACTGCGTTCCTTGAAACTCAGTTTCAATTAACAACCGCTTCTCAATTAACCCAAAATGATGTCGCCGTTATTGTCTCGCAATCTGGGAGCAGCAAGGAAACAATCACTATCCTTGACACAATAAAAAAAACCAAAGCCTCATTAATTGCCATAACCGTTTTTTCTCAGTCACCTGTTAGTTTAAACGCAGACCTAACTCTCTATTCTTTTACTAACCGAACCGACGAGCCTTCTTCACTTTCTTCGAGAATTGTGCTGTTAAGCCTGCTGGATGCTTTATATATGAGTGTTTTATCAAAAATAAATAATAATTGAACCTAGTTCTTAAACGGCAAGAACCTCACCTATTAAAGGTGAGGTTTTTTATTTATTAATGTACCCATTTCTTTTGGAATGCTGCTATTCTCTGGTAATCTTCATTTAATGACCGGGAAACATGGATATAAATAGGAGCAAGCTCCTGATAAACCTCAACATTTTTTTGGATAGGCTTATGATAGTGGCTTGCTCCTACCATTTCAGAAACGACATTTAAGGAATCCACCAATCCAAGACTGTACAATCCTAAAATAGCTGCACCCAAACAAGAGCTTTCAAAGCTTTCCGGTACATATAGCTCCTGGTTAAATATATCCGCCATCATTTGCCGCCATAACTGAGACCTTGCAAAGCCGCCCGTAGCCTGTATCTTTTTAGGTTCCCCGATTAACTCTTTTAGAGCTAGAAGAACCGTATACAGATTAAAAATAACGCCTTCTAGGACCGCACGGATAAGATGCTCTTTTTTATGGTGAAGGCCTAGCCCGAAAAAAGATCCTCTCGCATTTGCATCCCATAAAGGAGCACGTTCGCCAGATAAATAAGGATGGAACAGCAAGCCATCAGCCCCTGGTTTTACCTTTGCCGCAATCTGTGTAAGAACCTCATATGGATCCATACCTAACCTCTTTGCCGTTTCAATTTCAGAAGCTCCAAGCTGGTCTCTTACCCAACGAAAGATCATCCCGCCATTATTAACAGGGCCGCCAACAACCCAATGATTTTCAGTTAATGCGTAGCAAAAAATACGTCCTTTGGGATCGGTTACTGGTTTGTCTGTTACCGTACGTATTGCACCACTGGTACCTATTGTAACAGCAAGAGAACCTGGTTCAATCGCGTTTACTCCGAGGTTTGATAAAACCCCGTCGCTAGCCCCTACCACAAATGGAGTGTCGGCCAAAAGGTTCATTTCATTCGCGTACATAGCGTTTAAACCCGTAAGGCTGAAGGTGGTAGAGACCGGTTCAGACAATTTATCAGCGGATACTCCCGCTACTCTTAATGCCTCATCGTCCCATTTTAATTCTTTCAAATTGAACATTCCCGTTGCAGAAGCAATGGAGTAATCAATTACATATCGTCCAAAAAGTTTATAAAAAACATATTCTTTTATAGAAATGAACTTAGATGCTTTTGAGTAAATTTCCTGTTCCTCATTTTTCATCCATAATAATTTAGAAAGCGGGGACATCGGGTGAAGCGGTGTACCTGTCCGAAGATAAATATTATGGCCATTCATCTCATTTCTTATTTTCTCAGTCCATTTTGCACTTCTATTATCAGCCCATGTTATGCATGGTGAAATGGGTTTTCCCTCATGATCAACCGCAATCACACTATGCATAGCAGAGCTAAAGGAAACACACACAATTTCAGAAGAAGGAATTCCGCCTTTTACTATCGCTTCCTTAATCGTTTTTACCACTGCATTCATAATTTCTTCAGGGTCTTGCACAGCCGTATCAGGTGTAGGGGAATAAAGCGGATATTCAATTCCATGACTTGAAATAACTTTTCCCTTATCAGAAAATAAAACAGACTTTGTACTGGTAGTTCCAATATCTACACCGATGACATATTTTGAGCCCATCATTTTTTCCTCCTTAAACCTACAACACCAATAGGATGTTCCTTTTAGAACTTTTTAAGTATTCTATGGTGCTTCTCAAACAGCTTTGCGGCTGTTTTTTTTAAACAAGTTATCAAGGATCTCAGCATTTTACCATAGCCGCTCCTCTACTATCAAAATCAAAAGAATTTGCGAGAAAAAATATTTCATTCATACATATTATACGAAAATAATTTTAACACAAAAACCGAACTATGAAAATTTTTTTCGCAAATAGAAAAAACTGGCATGGGTTTAATTATTACCCCATAGCCAGCTTTTCATGATATTAAACAAATAGATCCAATACTAGAGCAAGACCGAAAGCAACGAATGAAAGGATCGTTTCCAATACAGTCCATGTTTTAAAGGTTTCAGGAACGCTCAAACCAAGATATTCTTTAACCATCCAGAAACCAGCATCGTTAACGTGTGAGAACATTAATGAACCAGCACCAGTAGCAATAACAAGAAGTTCTAGGTTAACACCAGTCATGTGCTGAATAATTGGTGAAACAATACCTGCCGCAGTTGTAAGGGCTACTGTTGCAGAACCCGTTGCGATACGGATTAAGCCTGCAATAATAAATGCTAATACTAAAGGTGACAGTGAGAAATGTTGAGCCATATCTCCGATTGTAGTACCAACGCCGCTGTCAATCAGGATTTGTTTGAATCCGCCACCGGCACCGATGATCGCAATGATAGAGCCGACTGGCAAAAAGCATTCTTCAATCAAAGTTTTAACTTGATTTTTATCCAATCCTTGACGGAAACCAAGGAAATACATTGCTGCAAAAGCTGAGATTAATAAAGCAATTAACGGACTTCCGATAAATCCTAGGAATTTTGCGAAACCTGCTGGCAAACCAATGTATGGAGCCAGTGCAGAAAATACCATTAAAATGACAGGAAGCAGGATGACGAAGAAAGAAATTCCTGTGCTTGGAAGCTTCCTTTGCACTTCTTCAACTTTAATAAGTACAGGTTCTCCTTCAGGAATAACCCGTTTAGAGATCCATTTTGCAAATACCGGCCCTCCAAGAATGGCTGTTGGAATTGCGATAATAAGGGAGTACATTAGAACTCTGCCCATGTTTGCATTATAAATTCCAATTGCTGCAATTGCTCCAGGATGTGGCGGAACCAATCCATGAACAATGGATAAACCGGCAATCGCTGGCAAACCGATAAGCAAGAGATTCTGCTTAGATGTTTTTTGTAATGAAATAACCAATGGAAGTACAATTAAAATTCCCACTTCAAAAAATACAGGAAGACCAATAATAAATCCTGCAAGGAGCATTGCCCAAGGCAGCCTTTTGATTCCAAAGGTACGTACAAAGAAATTGGCTACTTGAACCCCTGCACCAGACTCGGCCATTAACTTTCCTAAAATAGTACCAAGTGCCAAGATGCCTACTAAGTGTCCAAGTGCTCCTCCGACACCTGTTTCAATGCCGCTAACAATCTTATCCATAGATAAACCTGAAAAAATAGCCAGGAATAATGTCGCAACAGTTAAGCTGATAAACGCATGCCACTTAAACCATGAAACCCCAATGATAACGATAATAATAGCTAATAATGTGACTATTAAATGAGACATTCTTATTTCCCCCTTTTCTTTGTAAAAAGATCTGTGGGCATAGCCCATGTCCTATCATTATTACCAATCAATATCTTTTTATTTGGCTGGTAAAATGAAAGCACTTTCAACCCTTAAACTTATTATACGAAAGAAAATTTTTTTCATCAACATAAATATGAAAATTTTTTTCTTTATTTTTTTCCATAAAAAATATCCTTACCCATTTTGGATAAGGACTCCTCTCGTTTAACCTCTTATGTATTTAACAAGAGCACTTTTTAAAGAGTTTTCAAATGTAACAATACTAAAGTTGGCTGAAAAATGACAAATTAAAGCATTAGCGTGAAATACCCATCAAACAAAAGCCCTCGTAATAAAGCCCTCTTAGATAACAGTCATTAAAAACTATCTCTTGTTTTCATAGATGATTTTATAACTCTAGCTTGACGGCTTCCCCTTTTAAAGCTGATTCATATAATGCGTGAACAATATTTTGAAGAATCACTCCCTGGCGAGGTGTGGAGAGGTTCTGTTTTCCTTCTAATATGGCGTTTATAAAATGATGGATTTCCTCTTTGTACATATTTCGCTTAGAAAGAAAAACTGGCTGAATATCAATTAAAGTCCCATGCTTTTCCTGAAAAATCTTCAAAGGAAAAAGATTTGCTCCACCCTTTTCACCCATCAGGGATACCTGCATTTCTTCCGATGCTTCTACATTGGCAGCAAATGCGGTTTCAAGTAATAGAGAAGAACCATTTTTAAATGTAATCATACCTCTGGCCATATCTTCTACAGAAAAATTCTCCCAATCCCAATCTCCAAGAAGACCTACTCCCTTCCGATTCCCCAGCTTTTGATAAGCTGTACCAAAAACAGTATCCGGTTCCGGGTACCCCATTAAATACAACGCACTATCAAGCATGTGAACACCTATATCAATAAGGGGACCGCCTCCCTGAAGCTCTTTATTAGCAAATACTCCCCAGCCCGGAATCCCCCTGCGACGAACAGCTTTAACTGTACTTGCATAGATTTCTCCTAATTCATCTTCTTGAATAAATCTTTTTAATGTTTGAACCTCTGCGGAATACCTATAATGGAAGCCATATGCTAATATCCTTCCGGTTTTTTTTGAGATGTCTTCCATTAGGGCAGCTTCTTCTGGAGTAATTGCTGGGGGCTTTTCACACAAAACATGGCATCCAGCTAACAATGCAGCAATAGTTTGTTCAGCATGATATTTATTGGGAGTACAAATACTTACCGCATCCAACTTCATTTCATCAAGCATATTCTGGTAATTTTCAAAGACAGAAGGAATGGAAAATTGTTCTGCCAATACTTCTGCTTTTTCTTTATTATGGTTAGAGATTGCTAACACTTCTACGTTCGGTCCATAGTTTTGATAATTGGGGATATGGGCTCCAGCAGCAATACCACCCGCCCCGATAATTCCAACTCTCATGGTCATACACATTACTCCTTTTAAATAGACACTAATTTAGATATTTCTTTAGGTTAAATAATACCTTATATGTTCCGTCAAATGTTGTGGTGATGACTAAGACTGTCACCCCTTATCTAATGTGACACTTACGAAGAAAATACTTTCGTGCAAATCGCTTGAAGATCTAGATGTATTATAGAGCTAATTTTAACGCAAAAAAAAGACAACCCATACAGGTTGTCTTTTTTTTGCCTGGCAACGTCCTACTCTCACAGGGACGCATGTCCCAACTACCATCGGCGCTGAGAAGCTTAACTTCCGTGTT